>JAADYX010000423.1 GCA_010092885.1 Chloroflexota bacterium
CTGCAGACCCACCAGGCCAAACCGTACTTCTTCCACCGGGAGACGCCGCTGCTGGCCGGTCTGGTGGAGCGGGGGTTGGCCACCACCGATGAGATCCACACGCAGCAGCCCGACTACCGCGCGTGGTACATCACGCCGTTGGGCCAGGACGTGTACGCCAACCACCGCGCGCTGCGCTTCCCGCCTGGGGGGGCGGCCTTCGCGCTGAACGCCGACGAGGAGCCGGTCGCGGGCACGGTCGTTGGCTACATCCGGTTCCCCGCCCGGCTGATGCCCTTCGCGCGCTTTACGTCCGGCAGCCAGACATGGAAGGTCTCCGCCCTGCGGCTGCGGTCGGAGGGCGAGTAGGCCGCTACTCCAGGCCGTAATCGCGCATCATGCGGTAGGGGTACATCTCCGGGAGGGCGCTGGCGGTATCGAGGCGGTCCAGCTCCTCCGGGGTGAGGTCGATTTCGGCGGCACCCATATTGTCCTCGAACTGCTCCAGCGTGCGCGCGCCGATGATCACGCTGCTGACCACCGGTTGGGCCCGCAGCCAGGCCAGCGCGATCTGCGGCAAACAGGCTGCTGAACTCGTACTCGATATCCCGCACGGCGAGGCTGTACTGGTACTGCCCAGCGATGAACCGCGCCCAGCCGTTGGCGTCGCTGAGGCCGAGCGCCTGCATCACCTGCCACGCCCGGAAGTTGCTGACCCCGATATAGCGGACCTTGCCCTCCACCTGCTCCATGATCACCCGGCGGCTGAGGCCCGCCCCCAGATCGTCTTCCGGCGTGGCACCAAAGCGTACCTTGGTGGCCAGCGTGACCTGATCACGCCGCCCCCCGGCATAGACGTTGGCCGTATCCAGATGGTTGCCGCCCCTGTCGATGTAGGCGTGCACCATGCGGATCGCGCCGAGGCGGTTGTTGTTCATCGTGGTATGTCCTTGCGTGGTGTAGTTTGCCCGCATCATACAGGCGGACGGGCAAACCCGCCATATCGCGGGCGCGTTGCGACACCGTGGGCCGGGCCGTGTGGAGCCGGTTACTCCTCTGCACCCGGCCTGAGGTGCGGGCGGATCTCACCCAGCAGCGCCAACAGCGACTGGCGCAGTTCGGCCTGCTCCGGGTCGTCATCCAGCGATTCGATGACGTGCAGGGCGTCTTCCAGCCGGTCGATCAGGTCCGGCAGCAGGTGGTTGAGCAGCTCCTCGCGCTGCTCGTCGGATAGGTTCCCCATAGACACTCCCCCTGAATCAGGCTGCCCCTGCATTGGTCACAGGGGCAGATGGTTGGCAGTCAGCCGGGCTACCCGGCGATGTTAATATCGGAGGCCGAGATCGTCCCAGCGGGCGGGAAGGCCGGCTCAGTGTCGACCAGCAGCGGCTCCCAGAAGCTCTCCAGGCTGTACATGTGGCGCAGCTGCATGTACTGGATCATCGCGCCCATCACCAGCGGTGAGAGCGCCGGGCGGTTGGCGGTCGCCTTGCCGACGCGCCCCCACAGCTTGCGCTCCTTGGGGCCCATGCGGACGAACTGGCGCAGCAGCTTGGAGAGGCTCATTTCCACCTCCCGCAGGACGCGCCGCCCTTGGATGCGGTCCGCCGGGTTGAAGCGCAGGGCGGTGCCGTACCCCTCGATGAAGTTCATCATCCGGTGCTCGAACGCCTCCGGATCGTAGAGGTTGTTGCCCAACCACTTGATGCCCTCGTAGAGCTCTTCCTGCGTCATCTGCGCGGGGATGACGTTGGTCTTCCACGGCGTGCCGATGGCCTCGCCCTCGGTCAGTTCGCGGTAGCTGTCCAGGCGGCCATCGGCCTCCATGCGGTCGTAGAGGGGCGTGGCCTGCGGGGCAACCAGCGCACCCAGCGAGTAGATCGGCACGGAGGTCTGCATCGCGAAGCGGTACTGCCGCTCGAAGATGTCGTAGCCGTCGTTGTCAAAGCCGACGATCATGCCGCCCGTCACGATGATGCCGTGGCGGGTGAACTGCTCGATCTGCTCGGGCAGGCTGATGCCGACGTTCTGGCGCTTTTTGGCTTCCTTCAGGCTCTCTTCGCTGGGCGTCTCAATCCCGATGAAGACGTTGGTCACGCCTGCCTCAGCACACAGATGCAGCATCTCCTCATCGGTGGCGATGTCAATCGACAGCTGCGTGGAGAACGTCACGCGGCCCGCGGTGCGGGTGGCGTTCCAATCGCGGATGGCTTCCAGCGAGCGGCGGGCCCGGCTGCGGAACACCGTGAAGTTATCATCGGAGAGGAAGATCGAGCGGTAGCCCAGGTCATAGAGCTGGTCCAGCTCCTCGATGATCTGGTCTGGTTCCTTGTGGCGCTGCTTGCGACCGAGGTACTGGATCACGTCGCAGAACTCGCACTCGAACGGGCAGCCGCGTGAGGTCTGCACGGCCCCAACCAGCGCCCGGTGGTTGGGGTACAGGTCCCAGCGCGGCATCGGGGAGAGGCGCAGATCCGGCTGCGTGCCCAGGTAGGTGTCCTTCCACCGGTCGGCGCGGATATCGTTGAAGATCGTCTCCGCGATCTCCTCCATCTCGCCCTGAATAAGAATGTCGGCGTGCGGGCGCACGATCTCCGGGCTCAGGGAGGCGAACGGCCCGCCGATCATGACCGTCTTGCCCCGGCGGCGGAACTCCTCAGCGATCTTGCGCATGTTGCCGAACTGGGTGATCTTGCCGGTAATGCCGATGATCTCCGCCGGGTGGTCGAAGTCCACCGGGCTGATGTGCTGGTCACATATCTCCACCTTGAAGTCCGGGGGAACCATTGCCGCCACCGTGGTGATCGACAGGTCCGCGATGGAGGTCATTGCTTTAAAGCCGGAGGCCTCGAACACCTCACCACCGTAGTACGTTGGAAAGTCCGCCCGAGGATTGACAATATAAATCGAGTCGGCCATTGGGTTCTCCCTACTTGGGCTGAGCGCTACGGGAAAGGTAGCAGAGAGCAGCACGAATATCAAATTCGAGTTTTTTGTATCATTTTCTTGTTTATCTGTCAAGATAGCAGTCAGGGTGATGGTTTACCCGATGAGCGCACCCGCCCCCCATCGAGCACCCAGACCGCCGTGGCGAAGCGGTCGACGAAGGCGCGGTCGTGCGTGGCAGCGATCACCGTGCCGGGGAAGGCCGCCAGCGCGCCCTCGAACGCCTCGCGTGAGGCCAGGTCCAGGTGGTTGAGCGGCTCATCGAGCAGCAGGCAGTTGCATCCGCCCAGCACCAGCTGTGCCAGCAGCAGCCGGGCGCGCTCACCGTAGCTCAGGTCGCCGATGCGTTTGAAGACCTCATCGTCAGCAAAGGTGAACCGGTGCAGAAAGGTCCGCGCGTCGCTTTCCGGCATGGGGCGCGCCGCCCGCACCAGATCCAGCGGGGTGGACTCCGGCGGGAGGGCGGTCTGCGCCTGCGGCATATACCCCGGCATGATCCCCGCACCGAGCCGCAGGGTGCCCGCCGTGGGAGCCAGCTCACCGGTGATCAGCCGGAACAGGGTCGACTTGCCCGATCCGTTGGGGCCCAACAGGGCGACCCGGTCGGCGTGGCGGGCCAGCAGATCGACGCCATCCAGCAGCAGCGGCCCGC
>JAADYX010000424.1 GCA_010092885.1 Chloroflexota bacterium
AGATGTGTATAAGAGACAGGTGACCAGGTCACCCGCGGGCAGCGTGTAGGCGAACCCGCCTGAGGCAGGCGACTCGACGCCACAGACCAGGGAGGCTACCGTATCGGCTGTATACACGGTATCCGGCGCAAACGCATAGGCGACCGGGCTGAGGCGGAAGCCGCGTATCACGCCGGTTTGTTCGCCGGTCTGCCCGTCGAAGGCGACGATCACGCCCTCCGTCGACCCCACCGATGCCAGATAGACCACACTGCCATCCGGGCTGATGGCACCTGCCGCGCCGGACAGCCGGGGCAGGCACAGCGCCGCCTCGGCTTGCGTGATGGGATTTCCGCTGGCGTCCGCGATCACAAGGTCCACGATGGACTCGCGCTCCTCACCAGGCCGGACCAGCAGCTGTGTGGTGTCGGTGGCCGCGATAAGGTTCTCCACATCTGGCAGTTCCGGCGGGGGCAGCATGGTATCCGTTGTGTCGACTGTTTCCTCCGCCAAATCCACACGGAAGACCGTGTCATCAAAGGCCTCTACAGTCACCACATCGCCGGCAAATGTCACAGGAGGCTGCACAAACGTCACGTACCGGTCGAACAGCGGAGCCGGATAGGCGATCAGGGTGGGCGCTGCGTCTGGCGTGGGGAAGATGTACACACCCCGTGTGGTGACCGCGGCCAAGGCCCCATCGGAGCGCACGCCGATAGCCAACAGCAGGCCGCGCCCCAATGCCGTGACGGGGGTGAGCTGGTCCAGGTTTTGGGCCGTGATCGTCGCGAAACCACCCTCTGACTCAGCAGCCGGTTCGGTTGGCACCTCGGTCGGTTCAGCGAGTGGTTCGGTCGGTTCGGGTTCGGGGGTCGGTGTGGCGGTCGGTTCCGGCGCTGCGGTGGGATCAGGCGTGGGGGTTGCACAGGCCGCGAGCAGCACTACGACGGTGAACAGGTAGGCGAGCCGTTTCATGATGGGACCTCTCCTAACAGCATTTTAATGCGGATATGCTACAAACAGGGTACACACACATCAGTCAGGGATGATTACATCATGACAGACGAGCCAACCCGTATAGAAGCAGCAAGCTGGGAGAAAATCTACCGCGCCACCCGTGATCTCGCCATCGGGGCAGGCCCCATTAAGGAGCGGCTGGACAGTGCCCTACACCGCATTGGTCTGCTCAACTTTGACCCGGACGAAGACCTCGGCGATCTGGTGGCCGATCCGCTGGTCAGCCAGATGCAGACCATGTTCACCACCATCCGCAGCCACCCGACAGACACCGATCCGATTGCGGTTTACGTCAACAGCCTGACACCCATCGAAGCGCAGCAGGCCGCCACCCTCCTGTTCGATGTCTTCGCTGACCTGGCCGAATACAGCGAATGGTGATCAGTCCATTTCGGCCAACTCGGCTTTGAGTTCGGCCCGGCGCACCTCATATGTGAAGCGATCCATCTGGCCGGACTCAAACTGCCGGTCCAATTCCGCGACGCGAACCAACAGGTCACGGGAGAGCTCGCCCTCCGGGGTTGTGCGCCGCCCGAACAGCAGCGTATAGACCACACCCGCCACCACCAACACCACCAACAGCGCACCCAACGCCGTCGAGAGGGCAGCCAACCCGGCCCCACCCGTGGAAAGCGAAAGTACCAGCGTCTCGCCGCGCGTGAGATCGGACAGGCGGTACTGCACATACGGCACCCCACCGACCACATCGCTGCCCGTCTCGGCAAGGCCGGGGGCGCTGGTACGCAGCCCCTCCTCAGCGAGGATCACCACCGACTCGACATCATGCAGCATGCTCAGGGCAACATCCCGCGCCTGCTCGAACGGCAGTGAGTAGCTGACGATGATCGTGCGCGGATCACCGTCCGGCGGCAGCAGCCGCGTATCATAGACGGTATTGTTGGAGCGGTCCGTCAGGATGAACCGGCTGCCGAGCTCGCCTCCTTCAAAGCGCACGCCGAAGGCATCCAGCGGCAGCCGCAGCCCGAAGCTGCCCCGCCGCCCACCCACAACCGGCTCCTCGGTAACATAAACGCTCTCGGTGGTGCTGCGCACCTCCATGATCTGCACCACCCGCAGGGACGCTGCCTCCTGCCGGACGGCCAGACTCAGCGTCTCGATGACCAGGGCATCCGGATCGGTCGTGTTCTCGTAGATGACCAGCGGCAGTTCTAGCGCCGGCTGCGCCGGGTCGACCAGTGCCCCGTTGTTGAACAGCACCCCGTCATACACCAGGCTGACCGTATACGCGGCCTCTTCCAGGTCGAAGGGCACCGCCTCAAAGGCGAAGCTCGCATCGGGCATCAGCGGTTCCTCCCGGACGAGGAACTCCTCGATCTGCCCCTCCTCAGTCAGCCGCGCGCCGGAAAGCCGCACTGTCACACCGGTTGGGGCCGGCCCGCCGCTCGCGTTGATGACCTCGCCGCGCACCACGCCGTCACCGGTGGCTTCTGGCAGCACGCCCGGCGCAGTCTCCGCTTCCGGTTCGGCCGTACCGCCTGTGCTCAGTGACTGTATATACCACGCCACCGCCCAGGCCTGCTCTTCAGAGAGGTCCTCATCCGTGACGAACTGCTCGCGGATCGCCGCCAGCGAGAGCGGTGCCATCTGCGCCGGGTCGTTGAGGCCCGCCAACCCGCCATCCGGACCGTATTCGGCGGCGAAGCGCTGCGCATACAGGGCGCGCCCCACCTCCAGCGCATCATCCGGGCGGGCGAAGCTGTACATGTAGTAGGTCACATCCCAGCGCTCGGCATCGGTGAGGGCCTGCTGCCAGGGCGGCATCAGGTTGCCGATGTTGCCGTTGGTCGTGATCTGGTACCACGTCTGCGGATCGCGGCCCTGCACGCGGTCAAAGTCCGCGATGTTGGGGATATTGCCGCCCTGTTCGGCCACCTGCTCGGCCAGTTCGCCCCCACCCTGACCGTTCGGGCCATGGCAGGCGGCACAGTTTTCAAGGTAGATGGCCTCACCCGCCGCCGGATCGGGCCGGGCGGCGGGCACGGCGTCCTCGATGGGTTGGGCGTCCAGGCTGCTCTGCACTGGGCCAGCGGGCACCGGATCGGTGGCGAGGTTGCAGCCTGCCAGAGCGGCAGCCAGCATCAACAGGATCAGGCTAGTCTTCTTCGGGATCATCGGCCTCTCTAACCGCGTCTATCGCATCCTCCAACGGATCGTTGCTTGGAACAGGCAGCGCGTCCAGCTGCTGCAGCACGTCCACAGCCCGGGCGACCAGGATGCGGCGCTGCTCAGTGAACATCGCCTCGTTGACTTTGTTGGTCTGATAGTCGAATTCCAGCTCTTTGATGGCTGTGTAGATCCGGTTGCGCTCCGCCAGCAGATCGGCGCGCTGCTGCCAGATGGAAGCGCCGCGCTGCCGCCGCGCTTCAGCACGCCGCCGCCGGGCCACAAAGGGCTGGACAATATAGGCTGCCAGCAGTATCAGCAGCGCAAGGGCGATCAGGCCGGTAGGGATGGCCATTCGCAGCCTTTAGCGCAGGATCTCTACACGCAGGCCGGACGGCGTGTAGTCCTGCGCCGCGATGACATACATGCCTGCTGTCGTGCCCCCGACCGGGCGGTTGCCGTCGTGTTCAAGGCCCAGCCGAGTCAGCACCCGGCGCGTGTGTGTATCGTCCAGATCGACCAATGCACATACGTGATCAACGTGGCTGACCTCAAAAGCCAGATACAAGCTGGCCGCGCACGACTCTGAGGCGACGCTTTCCCCCCACCACGCATAACCGATTGCTGTCAGGATTTCCGGCGACTCATGCGCGTGAAGCAGCGTGATGCCCGCATGGCCCACAAAGCGCCCGCTGGCCTGCTCGATCACTGCTAGAGGGCCGAAGCCCTCCTGCTCCCACTCGCGGTTGTAGTTGGCAACCAGGCGGCGCACGTTGTCCAGTGTGTAAGGCGGGTTGTACCCGACCAGAGTCTCGGTCACTGCCGGGTCCTCGAAGATAATCCGGTTGTAGTCCACGATATCCCCACCCTCAAAGCGGCGGAGAAGGAGCCGGTCCGTTTTCAGAATCACGCCAGTCGTACTCCATGTAGGCTGCGGTTTCTACGGCAGTTTGATGCCCCAGCAGACGGGCAACCACATACAGCGACATATCGAGCCCGGCAGAGATGCCTGCCGAGGTGATGATCGCGCCGTTGTCCACGAAGCGTGCGCCCTCGCGCACATCAACCTGTGGGTCGATGGCGCGCAGCTCATCAAACGCGCTGTGATGGGTCGTTGCCGCCAGACCTTCCAGCAGACCGGCCTGTGCCAGCACCAGCGATCCGGTGCACACAGACAGCGTCAGATCGACATCGCCGGAGACCTGCGCGATCCAGTCGGTGACGACGGTATTGCCCAGCAGAGTTCGCGTGCCGCGCCCGCCCGGCACCACCAGGATATCCGGCGGCGGGCAGTCATCGAAGGTGTAGTCCGGGTTGACGCTCAGGCCGTTGCGGGCCAACACAGGGCCGCTGCGCTCCGCCACGGTGAACACATCAAAAGGCTGTTCGCCGTCGGCCCGCCGCGTCACGGAAAACACCTCGTACGGTCCGCAGAAGTCCAGGACTTCCACATCGTCAAAGATCAGGATGGCAACTTGGGTCATCTCAACGCTCGCTCGATTTGGCGGCTCAGTTCGTCGGCTGTGACTGTGCCTTCTGAATGGTAAATAACCTGGCCCGTTCTGTCGATAATATACGTCTCAGGCACACCGCGCAGCCCGAAGGCATCCGCGATGCGGCTGCGCAGATCCGGGCCGTTGGGGTAGGTGATGCCGTACTCCTCAATGAAGCCCAGCGCGTTCGCTTCCGTATCCACCCAGCCGACGCCCAGCACCACCACACCCTCATCGCCATAGGCCTGCCATGTGGCCTACAGATCGGGCGCTTCTACAGCGCAGGGCGCACACCAGCTCGCCC
>JAADYX010000425.1 GCA_010092885.1 Chloroflexota bacterium
AATGTCTTCTACCGGGGATTGAACGGTGTGCCCATATGCCTGAATGAGACCGTTTTTGCTGACGGCAGCGATACATTTGGCAAGGGCAAGGCCATCAATCCGGACAATCAATTCGCGCAGTGCCTCGCGGCTACACTGGAGCGCTACCGCCCGGGCGGCGTGCTTGCTCAGCAGGAGGGCTGGCCAGCCGGGGCCGGAGTCCGCGTGTGGGAGGTCTGGAACGAACCCGATCTCTCCATCTTCTGGCAGAGCA
Source organism: Chloroflexota bacterium (assembly GCA_010092885.1). Taxonomy (GTDB): domain Bacteria; phylum Chloroflexota; class Anaerolineae; order Aggregatilineales; family UBA3940; genus TC-195. The sequence goes on from JAADYX010000425.1 coordinate 254, forward strand.
CCTCCGCCGAGTACGCGCGCCTGCTGAAGGTCGCCTACTTGGCCATCAACAGCGTGTATCCGGAAGCGCAGGTCATGGTTGGCGGCATGGTGATCTTCGAGCAACCTGCCTTCCTGCCGGAGATGATGACCCTCTACAAAAACGATCCGGACCCAGTGCCGGGCCGCTATCCATTCGATATCATGGCGCTGCATGCCTACAGTCATCCGCCGTATACGTTTTACATCGTGCAGCGCACCGAGTCGCTGTTGGGCGTCTACGGGGTTGATGTGCCGATCTGGGTTAACGAGTCCGGCGTGCCGCTGTGGGATGACTATCCCGGACCGACCTGGGCCAGCACCCCCGAACAGCGCATATGGCGTGCCACCCTGCACGAGCAGGCAGCCTACGTCATCCAGAATGCAGCATACGCCTTCATGGCTGAAACGGAAGTGCTGTTCCACTTTCAGCTCTATGACGACTGCGGCAACCAGCCGCGCGGGTCGGATTTTCCACCCCATGATGGTGGTCTGTGCGCGGGCGGCGCGATCTGCTGGGGCGATGCCCTCGGCATGTTCCGCAACACGGATGACAACGTCTGCTTTACACAGCATCCGCAGCCAGGGACTAAACGCCCGGCCTACGACGCCTTCCAGGTGGTCTCAGAGTTCTTCGGCGACGACAGTCTCGTCCCGCTGGAGATGTTTACCTTCAACGGGGCGCGTTGGCTGATCTTCGCGCGGCCAGACCGGTCGGAACTCGTATATGTCATCTGGAACGAGACGGGTGTCCCGCGGGAGGCGGCACTCGTCAGGCGTGCGGACCAGGCGCTGCTCGTCCGCATGGACGGCTCACGCGAGACGATCCAGCCGGGCAGCGACGATCTCTATCGCATCCCGCTGCCGCCCGCGACCAACCAGAATGCGGCCCCCGGCTCGTCCATTGACTACATGATCGGCGGGGAACCGGTGATCGTGGTGCAGCAGACCGCGGATGCGTACGTCAGTGTGCTGCCTCTGCCGGATGCAAGCCGTCCGGCCTTCACGGTCAAGTGGCGGGGCAACCGCGCCGACCTGACGGACTGGCAGGTCTGGTACCGGGATGACACGGCTGGCGGCGATTGGCAGCTCTGGCTGACCCCGGACGGCCCCGGTGAAGCGCTGTTCGTGGGCGGTTCGGGCCGCCGCTACAGTTTCTTCGCACGGGCCCTTGGCGCGGACGGCGAATGGTCCCGCGAGACCCCGGAAGTGCAGGCCTCCACTGTAACAAATTAGGCAACCCGCGTTTGTGACAGATCCGTTATAATAGGATCACATGACCTGTCCGGTCATCCCTCTATACATCCAAGTGATGGAGACCCCATGTCAGACCAAACTGCCCCAAAGATTACCTATACAACGCTCTCGGCGGACAATGATGCTATCCACGAGGGCATAGAAGAAGCACTCGAGCGCGCCAAATCCCTGATTGGAAACACCTATCCGCTCATCATTGGTGGCGAAGAACGCACGGCTGATGAGACCTTCCCGGTGATCAACCCGGCCAACACTGAACAGGTTCTCTTCCACTTCCAGAATGGCACCGCGCAAGACACGCGAGACGCCATTGCCGCCGCGCGGGAAGCCTTCCCCGAGTGGAGCCGCACCCCTTGGGAAGAGCGGGTGGCCATCGTGGAGCGGGCCAACCAGATGATCCAGGACAACATCTTCGACATTGCCGCCGTGATGATGCTTGAGATCGGCAAGAACCGGCTGGAAGCGCTCGCCGAAACCGCGGAGACAGTTGATCTCGTCGGCTACTACATCAAGGAGATGCGCCGCAACAACGGCTATGTCCGGGAGATGGAATCCCAGACAGGCAGCGATCACAATATGTCCGTCATGAAGCCGTACGGCGTATGGGGCGTGATCGCGCCGTTCAACTTCCCAATTGCACTCGCGGCCGCACCGGTCGGGGCTGCCCTGCTGACGGGCAACACCGTTGTGATCAAGCCCACGTTGGATGCGCCATGGGCGATGCTGCAGGTGGTGAAGTACTATTATGAGGCGGGTCTGCCAGAAGGCTGCCTGAGCTATATCACCGGCCCGGACGAGACCGCCGCCTCCGAGATCGTCACCAACCCGGACGTGGACGGCATCACCTTCACCGGCTCCTACGAGGTCGGCTATGAGCTGATCTACCAGCGGTTCCCCAAGGACTATCCCAAGCCGGTTGTCGCGGAGATGGGCGGCAAGAACCCCGTCCTGATCTCACCGCAGGCCGACCTCGACAAAGCTGCGATGGGTGTCATGCGTGGGGCCTTCGGCTTTGGCGGCCAGAAGTGCTCGGCCAGTTCGCGCGTTTACGTGCACCGCGATGTGTACGAACCGTTCAAAGAGAAGCTCGTCAGTCTGACCGAAGAGCACGCGCAGGTCGGCGACCCGCTCAAGCGCGAGACATTCCTCGGTCCGGTCGGCACACCGGAAGGCTACGCCAAGTACCAGCGCTTCATGGAGATGGCCCGGCAGGATGGCACCATTGTCTACGGCGGTGAGGTGCTCAAAGAGGGCGATTTTGAGAACGGCTTCTTCGTGCAGCCGGCTATCATCGAGATGCCCCACGACCATGAACTTGTCAAGAAGGAACTGTTCCTGCCGATTGTGGCCATCATGCCCGTTGACTCGATGGACGAGGCCATGGCGGAAGCCAACGACTCGGCCTTGGGCCTGTGCGCCGGGATCTTCACCGAGGACGAGAGCGAGATCGACTGGTTCCTTCAAAACATCCAGGCGGGCGTGGTCTATGCCAACCGGTCCGGCGGCGCGACTACGGGCGCATGGCCCGGCCACCAGACCTTCGGCGGCTGGAAGGGCAGTGGTTCCACAGGCAAGAATATCTTTGGCCATTACAGCCTGCTGGCCTACATGCGTGAGCAAAGTCGAACCGTCTACCGCGAGTAAGCTTTGAGCGGGTAGCAGCGTCAATTTGCAAGGTGGAGCCGGTTCGCTGAGGCCTGCGGGCTCCACCCCTTTTGACGGCGTTTATATAGAACGATTAATGTCGAACTTGTAGAATTGGATCAACGAGTAGGAAACTTAAAAAAGGGTTTAAACTTATGCGCGGCGTTCCGATAGGTAAGGCCTTCGGTATTCCGATTATCCTGGATTGGTCGTGGTTCCTGGTATTGGTATTGTTTTCGTCTTCACTGGCGGGCGGTTACTTCCCGGCGCGCTTTTCCGGTTGGCCCGGATGGCTCTACTGGCTGACGGGTATCGTCACAGCCTTGGGGTTGTTTGGCAGCGTCCTGCTGCATGAACTGGGGCACTCACTGGTTGCACGTGGATTTGGCGTGCCCGTCACCCGCATCCGGCTGTTCATCTTTGGTGGTGTTGCCGAGATGGGCGATGAGTGGCCCCATGCCGGATCGGAGTTTCTGATTGCGATTGCCGGTCCGGTTGTCAGCGTGTTGACTGGCGTGGCGGCGTTTGTGGGTTGGGCACTGCTGCGCGTCGGCCTCGGCATGGATCTGACCATGCTGGATATGGCCATACCGGCACCCGCTGCCGTACTGCCCGGTCTGCTGTCGCTTGAGGCATTGGTCGGTGTGCTGGGCTATCTCGCCGCGATCAACGTGGTGCTGGCCGTGTTCAACATGGTGCCGGGCTTCCCGTTGGATGGCGGCCGTGTGCTGCGGTCGGTGGTCTGGGGGCTGACGGGCAGTCTGCGCCAGGCGACCAACATCGCGGTGATCATCGGGCGCATTGTGGCTTTTGGCTTTATTGGATTGGGCGTGGTGCAGATCGTGACCGGCAGCCTGGTCGGCGGCCTGTGGACGATCTTCATCGGCATCTTCATGCAGGGTGCAGGCCGGGCTGAACAGCGTTCTCAGCTGGCCAAAGGCCTTCTGCAAGAACGCTTTGTCGCCCACCTGATGATGCACAATCCGCAGATCACGCGCTGGGCGGTACCGGGCCTCGCCCCGGAGATCACCCATGGCAAGTCCGTGAGCCCGGATGAGGATCTGTGGAATGTGCTCAAGCGCATGGAGCGCAATAACATCGGCACCATGCCGATCATGCGAGACGGCCAGCTGCTGGGCATCCTGCGCAGGGAGGATATCCTCGGCTATATGCAGATGCTCTCAGCGGGCGGAATACGAATCTAGCACACAACGGGGCGGCTCCTGCCGCCCTGTTTGCTTTTCCAGAGAACAGGAGCAGGTTATGGATATCACAACCACAAACAACTGGTCGGTGCGCCAGGGCATCATGGACAACATCCTGGAGGCCATGGGCCAGACCCCCCTGGTGCGCCTGAACAGCGTCACCCGCGGCATTGAGGCCGATCTGCTGGCTAAAGTGGAGTTTTTCAACCCGGGTGGTTCGGTAAAGGATCGCATCGGGCTGTCGATCATCGAGGATGCTGAGGCGTCCGGCAAGCTGCGCCCCGGCGGCACCATCGTTGAGTCGACCTCGGGCAACACCGGTGTCGGCCTGGCGATTGTGGCCGCCATCCGCGGCTACAAGACAGTGTTCGTCATGCCGGACAAGATGTCCAACGAGAAGATCCAGCTGCTGCGTGCGTTCGGGGCGCGTGTGGTGGTGACCCCTACCGCTGTTGAACCCGACGATCCGCGCAGTTATTACAACGTCGCCAAGCGCATTGTGGAAGAAACGCCCAACAGCATCCTTGCCAACCAGTACCACAATCCTGTCAATCCGCAGGTGCACTACGAGACGACCGGGCCCGAAATCTGGGAGCAGACTGGCGGCCAGATCGATGTATTTGTGGCGGGGTTGGGCACCGGTGGCACCATCAGTGGCGTGGGCCGTTACCTGAAGGAAAAGAACCCCGATATCCAGATCGTGGGTGTGGACCCCATCGGCTCCCTGCTCTACGAGTACTTCTACACGGGCGAACTCGGCGACGCGACCACCTACCGAGTGGAAGGCATCGGCGAGGATTTCCTTCCTTCGACGATGAACTTCTCCGTGATCGATGACATCGTGCGCGTCAATGACCAGGAATCCTTCGTAATGACGCGCCGTCTCGTGCGTGAGGAGGGTCTGTTTATCGGCGGGTCGTGCGGCGCAGCTGTCGAAGGCGCACTGAAGTACATTCGTGATAAGCAGCTCGGTGCGGACAAGCGTGTGGTCGTCCTGCTGCCGGACAGCGGCTCACGCTACCTCAGCAAGATCTTCAACGACGATTGGATGCGTGAGAACGGCTATTTCGAACAGACCTGGTGTGAAGCCAGTGCTCAAGATGTGCTGGACGCACGGGGTGCCACGGATCTCATCGTCGTTCGGCCGGATGCCAATATGCTCAGTGTTGTGCAGCTGATGAAGGCCAACGGCATCTCACAGGTGCCCGTCATGGAAGAGGAGCGCATGGTTGGCATCGTGCATGAGACCGACCTGCTCAACCATCTGCTCAACGTGGAACACGAGCATTCGCCGGACGAAACCATCGCCGACAGCATCAACACCGATTACGCGGTCGCACTGCCGGATACCTCCATCGATGCGCTGATGAACATGCTGACCGCGGACGGCGGTGCTGTGATCGTGCTCGATCAGGACCGCGCCGAGTCACGGGTGCTTGGCCTGCTGACGAAGATCGATGTGCTCGACTATGTGGTCAACCACTGCGTGTAGGCCGCTATGACAGACTACCGTCCTGAAACGCTCGCGATCCACGCCGGGGTTGAGCCCGACCCAACCACCGGCGCGATTATGACACCCATCTACCAGACCTCAACCTATGTGCAGGCGGCTCCGGCTGAGCACCAGGGTTACGAGTACAGCCGCACGGACAACCCAACCCGTACCGCCCTGCAGGCGGCCCTCGCTGCGCTGGAGGGCGGATCCTACGGCCTGGCGTTTGCCTCCGGGATGGCCGCCATTGATGCCATTCTGCGTTTGCTCAACCCCGGCGATCACACCATTGTGGGTGATGATGTCTACGGGGGTACGTTCCGCCTGTTCGATCAGGTTTTGGCCCGCTATGGGCTGCAGTTCACCTACGTGGATGCTAGCGATCCGGCCAACGTGCGCGCCGCCCTGCGCCCGGAAACGAAACTCATCTGGGTGGAAACACCCACCAATCCCCTGCTCAAGCTGACGGACATCGCCGCGGTTGCTGATCTCGCACCTGATGGGGTGTGGGTTGCTGTGGACAACACCTTCAGTTCGCCGATGCTGCAGCGACCGCTTGATCGCAGCGCGGATATCGTCGTGCACAGCACTACCAAGTATCTCGGCGGCCACTCGGATGTGGTCGGTGGGGCGGTTGTTGTCAACGATCAGGGCATCTACGAGGAACTGAAATTCCTGCAGAATGCGGTCGGCGCGGTGCCCGGCCCGCAGGACTGCTTCCTGACCCTGCGTGGTCTCAAGACGCTGCACCTGCGCATGGAACGCCACAGCGAAAACGCGCTTCAGATCGCGCGCTTCCTGGCCGATCATGATGCCTTTGCACAGGTCATCTACCCCGGGCTGGAGTCACACCCGCAGCATGAACTCGCCTCCCGGCAGATGCGCGCACCCGGTGGTATGATCTCTGCGATTATGGCAGGCGGTGATGCGGCGGCCCGCCGCTTCGTCAGTGCGACCCGTCTGTTTGCACTGGCCGAATCGCTGGGCGGAGTGGAGTCGCTGATCGAGCATCCATACAGCATGACGCACGCATCCACCGCCGAAAGTGACATCGCAGTCGACCCGGGATTGGTGCGCTTCTCCGTTGGCCTGGAACATATCGACGATCTGATCGCTGACCTGCGCACCGCCCTCAAGGAGGTGTAATGGATTTCGACAATCCCCATGTGCGCAAATGGTTTACACTCGCGCCGCTTGGCCTGCTGTTGATTGGGGCCGGTGTGAGCTTCATCGGTGAGGCGACCATCCGCAAGCAGGATGATCGCCCTTGGTTTCTGTTGGGCACCGTAGGTCTAGTGCTTCTGAATGCCGGGCTTTCGGTATTTGGCGATGCCGTCAAAGAGCGCTTCTTCGTCGATCTGCAAGAGCGCGGTCTGCTCTGACCCTCAGTCGAGCAGGTTGATGGGCGTCACCCGCGCGATGAACTCCGCCAGATTGACGAGATCTTGCTCGTAGCTGGTGGCCTGTACCGGGTACCCCTGCTTGCCTGTGATCGGCCGGATCCCGATTGGTAGATACTCCGGTGCGGGCAGCTCCAGATTATCCGTCAGGGCCAGCGCGATGGGGAGGTTCAGCTCGATTGCTTCCGTGATCTCCCGGCGGATCCAGTCATTGTCCAGGTGGATGCGGTCCGACGCGAAGGTGTTCGGCGTAACGACAAGCAGAAAGAGGGCCGACTTGCGCAGGTTGCGCAGGATGCTCGCCTCAAAATCCGGGTCGTCGATGCCGTGCCTGTCCAGAAAGACGGATGCATCCAGATGCGCGCGCAGATGATCGGCGTAGAGGTAGGCGAAAGCCCAGTCGCGCCGCCGGTGGCTGATGAAGATCGTATGGTCCGGCTTGAGCTGTTCCAGTGCCGCCTGAATGGTAAATGCCAGTTGGGAGTCCGTCTGCTCGTTGAACATGCGCCGCAGATGGGGCACTGCCCGCCGATCCTGCAAAATGCCCAGGCCTCGTGTCGCCGCGTAGCGCAGTTCCGGGCTGGGTGAATGCAGATAGTCCGTCAGCCGGTCGAACGCGATCGCATCCCGGATGAAGGTGGAAACGAACTTCAGGCCGCCGGTGTCTTCCTCCAGAATGCCCGCGTCAAGCATGCAGGTGATCATGCCGGGCGCGATCAACGGCTCCTGCACGCTGATCTCCTCCAGATGAGAGAGCTTCAACATGTCAGACGCCCGTGTCGCGAAGATGCGCCAAGGCTGCATGTACATATAGGCTGCGAGCTTCTCAACCGCTTCCAAGAACTCCGACCGGTCGAACGCGTCCTGTGCGGGCGCAACCAGTTCTTCAAACTGCGACTGCACGTACTGCGTGATGATCCGCTGGCGGTTCTCAATGTCGAGCAAACGCAGCTCAACCGCGCCAGCAACGGGCACCATGATGTCATAGTTGGCCCGCAGATTCTCATAGTCGTGCCGCCGCCAGGCCACCACCATCTGATTGGCGTCCAACAGATTGATCTGGTCCAGAAACGCCAGGCGGGCCTCTGTGGAAGGCAGCATGGACACCTTGTCAAACAGGAGCAGTGCCCGTCCTGCGGCGATCAGGTCGGGGATGAATTCCCCGATTTCGGGATGCGCATCTTGCATCCACGCCACGACCCCCCGCTCTGGATCCCATTCGTCCAGATTGAGCAGCATCGGAACCGGGCTGTCAGGGGCGTTCAGCCGGTCGAGGGCGGCATCGCGTGCGAAGTCGAGCAGGCTGGTCGTTTTGCCCAGGCCCGGGTCGCCCAGCAGCAGCAGGTTGCCATCATAGTGGCGGAACGCCTCACCCACAGACGGGAACAGCAGCGGATCCGGGTCGGGCGGGTGGCCGAGGGCGTCGCGCCGCTCAATGAAGGAAACGGTCAGCAGCTCGGTGGCACCACGCCGGATGGTCTCCGATGTGCGGGCGACCAGCATGTTCAGGTAGTTGACCAGCTCAGGCAGGTCGGCGTAGGTTGGCTGCTCAAACTGGAAGGTCTGTTGGTTCAGTCGCATCACCAGATCGGTGAAGCCCGTTTCATAGTTGCGCGACATATCGATGGTAGAATGGGTGCTCAGCAGCGAAGGCAGCTCACCACCTGGGAATATCAAGGGGATGATGGGCTTCTCCTCCTGCAGCGCATAGGCGATCTCACGGCGGACAAACGTATCGCCGCGTTGGATATGGGGGGTCAGACAGACGAGCACATGGCGCGCATCACTGATCGCGCCTTCGATCTCGTCGGTGAAGTCCTGGTAGGCGTTCAGCGTCCGTGTGTCACGCCACACCATGAAGCCAGCGCTGCGCAGATCGCTGGTCAGGCGTTCAGCATACTGCGCATCAGGCCTTGCGTAACTGATAAAGACGTGCGGTACACTCATGGCAGACCTCTCGCGTTTTGGTCACTCTCTGTACTATACCCCTGAAAAGGAGCTTTCTGTGAAAGAAGTAGTCATTGTTGACGCGATCCGCACTCCGGTAGGCAAAATACGCGGGGCATTATCTGCCGTCCGGCCTGATGATCTGGGCGCGATCCCACTGCGCGCGCTGGTCGAACGCAACGATCTCGACCCGGCCATGGTGGAAGAAGTGTACATGGGCTGCGCCAACCAGGCTGGTGAGGACAATCGCAACGTCGCGCGCATGTCCACGCTGCTGGCAGGCTTCCCCAATACGGTTGCCGCCGTGACGTTCAACCGGCTGTGCGCCTCGGGTCTCAATACGGTCAATCAGGCCGCCCGCGCCATTGCGGTTGGTGAAGGCGATATCTACATCGCCGGTGGTCTGGAGAACATGAGCCGCGCTCCCTTTTCCATCCCTAAGCAGGGGCGTGCGTGGGACAACGGCAACATCACCGGTTGGGATACCACACTTGGCTGGCGCTATCCCAACCCGCAGATGGAGGCCATGTTCCCGCTGGAAGCCATGGGTGAGACTGCGGAAAACGTCTATGAAATGAAGCCCCATATCACCCGTGAGCAGCAGGATGCGTTTGCATTAGAGAGCCACCGCCGGGCTGTGACTGCGATCAACGAAGGGCGGTTTGCCGAGGAGATCGTCCCGGTGGAGATCCCGCAGCGCAAGGGCGATCCTCTGTGTGTGGAAGTCGACGAGCACCCGCGCAAGAAGCAGGTCAATGGCCATTACGAGCTGGATACAAGCATGGAGGTCCTCTCCAAACTGCGCCCCGTATTTCGCGCAGGTGGCACCGTCACCGCAGGCAATTCAAGCGGTCTGAATGACGGTGCGGCTGCCCTTCTGGTGATGAGCGCTGAGAAGGCCGCGGAATTGGGACTCGAACCGATGGCTCGGTGGATTGCCAGTGCGGCGGCTGGCGTTGACCCGCGCACGATGGGTCTTGGTCCGATCCCGGCCAGCACGAAGGCGTTGGCGCGAGCCGGCCTGACTGTTAAGGATATTGATCTCATCGAGCTCAACGAAGCCTTTGCCGTGCAGTCGCTCGCTGTGATGGAGGAGATGGGCTTCGACCCGGCGATCACAAATGTGAACGGTGGCGCCATTGCGCTGGGCCATCCGCTTGGATGTTCAGGGGCGCGTATCCTCACGACGCTGCTGTATGAGGCCCGTCGCCGCAAGGCGGCCGGCCAGGCGATCACGTACGGCCTCGCGACCTTATGCGTTGGGGTCGGTCAGGGCGAAGCCGCCGTTTTCGAGATCTTTTGAAAAAGGCTTGCAATCGGTTTGCCAGCCTTGTAAACTCGTGATCCTTGTGTGAAGAGACCGCGCAGCACGCAGGGGCAGTCGAAAAAATGAGAAAAGATTGCCCTTGCATTCTGCTGAAAAGTGTGGTAGTATACTCTTCACCTTGTAATGGAATTGTTCTGGAGCAACTCTTGGGCATTCTAGTGGGTAGAAAAAGGCGGATAACGTAGTAACAATCTCCCCGGAGATGTGTTGTGTTGTCTGCCGCTAACAAGAAAACGTGTTAGCGGTTTTCTATTCCATAGCAAACGTGGGCACAGTCCCACGGACAAGGGAAACCGCAGCCCCCTATGCAGGGGAGTGCGGGGG
>JAADYX010000426.1 GCA_010092885.1 Chloroflexota bacterium
CAGGACGGTAACCAGAACCTCCGCAATTCCAGCGATGCGCTGCTTTTCGATCAGCTCAGCCAGCCCAATAACCATCAGGATGGCGAGTGGCACGAAGTACGCTTCGATCAGCCGAAGGCTGACGTTATACGGGATCCAGATCAGCACAAATGGCACGACCGCCCACCCGATCAGCAGGGCCCATCGCTCCGGTTTGCGGCGCAGCACTATGATCCACCCGGCAACGGCGGCAGCCACCTGCACCCCAACGGCCAGCATCAAGCCCGGCAGCCCGGCCGGTTTGATCTGGTTCTGCTCCATCCATGCGCTGATCACCGGGTCCTGCGCTGACAGGATGAGGGTTAGGCCAGCGAAGAGCATACCGGGGGCCCCTGCGGCGAGACCCCGCCAAACGATCTCCCATGCGATACGCCTATCAGCGATCAGCCGCACCACGATCCATGCGCCGACTATCCCGCCGGCCGGTGCCAGGTAGAGAGGCATCGTGAGAGTCATGCCGGTCCAGGCGAGGATGGCAGCCGCGGGGAATCGTCGCGCTTCCACGGCCTCGACCAATGCGATGACCCCCGTGAGCAGCAGGGTACGCCCGATCAGCACATGGGGCAGGGCGACCAGTGGGCGTAGACTCGTGAACTCACCAATGAGGAGGTCAAGTGCTCCGCCAGCGAAAAGTATGTCTCCGGTGGCCGCCGTGGTGATCCCACCTAATCCGCCGCCGATGACCGCCAGTGCCCAGGCCGCGCCGCGTTTTGCTGGCTCCGCGAAGAAGAGCACCATTACACGGTACAAAACAAGAAGGTAGGCAGCCCCAGCCACAACGCGCAGACCATGATAACTGCTGACCAGATGATCGAAAGGCACCGGCGTGACAGGGCTCAGCTTTTCAATGAACCAGCCGAACGTCGTGTAGATCAGGTAAAACGGCACCTGTCTATGCGCTTCGACCGCGTACCGGTTGTCAAGAAGCAGCTGCCCTTCGGAACCCACGCGCATTTTCGTGAAGTAGCTGTATATATCTTCCTCGTTGGTGAAGATGCCCGTATAACTCTGCTCCGGCAGCGGGCGTATCAGAGCAATCAGCGAGTTGGCATTCACCGCAGCCAGCACAACGACAACAGCCACAGCCAGGCCGATTCGCTCTTGCAGTACCGTCATACGTGCTCCTGTAGAAACTGCTGCACATGCCCTGCCAGCCCGTGGGGCCGCTGAAGGGGTAGGGGGAGCTGAGCGTCCTCCAGGCGCGCAACAACGGCATCATCGGGCAGCGTGGGGGATAGGGTATCACCTTGGCTCACAGCGACCAGCAGGGGGCAGCTGAGGTGCTTCAGCAGGTCTGCCGGTTGGAACGCCGCCCAATCCGCGATCAGAGCACGCCGCGCGTTTTCCGGCAGGCGGGGGAACACGCGGTCCTCCTCATCGATCACACAGCTTGCCATCAGGGCGGCCTCTACGGCGGGGGTCATCAACCCGTGCGGCGACCCGGCTATCAGGCGCTCCCGGAATGCGCTGGCAAACATGCCGGGTTGATCCGGCGGTGCGTACGCGGTTTCCAGGTCAGCCTGGTTGCGGGGTCCAAAACCCGCGCCAACGTGGATCAACGCCACCACGCGCTTGGGTGCCTGTGCGGCGGCCTGAAGGCCCAGCGCGGCCCCCCAGCCGTGGCCAGCGACGATCGCCTTTTTTGTCTGCAGACCGTTGAGCACGGCCAGCAGGTCTTTGGTACACTGCGCAATCGTGTAGCCGCTCTCTGGCTTGTCAGAAAGGCCGTGGCCGCGCATATCCACCGCAAAGACGCGCTGCCTTCCCGCCAGCAGGGGCCCGACCAGATCCCAGCTGTGGGCGCTCGCACCGAGGTCGTGCAGCAGCACTATCACCGGGCCACTGCCGCCCCAATCGCGATAGTGGAAGCGCAGGTTGCCCACGGTCACCGTTTTGTCGATTGCTACTGTCACACACACACCTCGCAACACATATCGGGCCGAATAGTTACGGGATTTCAATGCTAGTCGCTTGACTTTACGCTACGAACCCAGTACAGTCTAACCGTAGCAACGGGATTTGTGAAAGTGGAATTTTATGTCCCCTGAAGTCTTAATTGCATGGGTTGTCGCCGGTGTTCTGGCTGGTCTGGCCGCCGCTCAACAGATGGGCAAGCGCGAGCCGGAAAAGGATCCGGTCCCCGTTCCGGTAGAGAATGACGACTCGCATCAGCACCAGTAGGGTGAGCCACTGGACTGGCTAAGAACCGCCTCAGGGGGAGGCGGTTTTTGGTTGCAGCAGGTCGATGCTATGCCCTACGCACATGAGATTGCCAAGCTTTTCCCTCAGCAGGGAGAATGGTCCGCTGACGACTATTTTCGTCTGCCGCACACCGAACACATCGTTGAACTGGATGAGGGCACTATTACGGTCGGCGATCCCCTCAGTGAGGGCGATCTGATCGCTGTGCGTGCCATTCACCACAGTCTAAAGGCGTTCGCGGGCGGCTGGGGAATTGGGAAAAATGTACTATTCCCGCGTGCGGTTGTTCTGTCTGAGGCATTGATCCGCCAGCCTGATCTGGTCTACATAGCCGGCGTAGGCAAAGCGCACCTCCGCGAGAACATCGTCGAGGGTGCTCCCGACCTGCTCGTAGAAACAGTGACACCGGGCCCCCGCTCGGACGCTCTCCAAGAGCGCCTTGGGGGGTATGTGTGGTACGGCGTGCGGGAGTGTTGGCTGGTCGATGTGCCCGAACAGACGATCACGGTCTACAGCCAGCCTGAAACCACGGAACTGGGCAGCACGTATACCCATGTGGCACGTGCCCGTGTTGGGTCGCCAGCGTATTCGCGGGCGCTCTCCGGCTATCAGATCGTTGTGGACACCTATCTGCGCTGAAAGGACCGTTCCCCGTGAAGTTCTTCCCGGCTCTGAGCTACCCATTCCAAGACCCTGATATGCCGCGCAAGCTCGGCCTTGCTCTGCTGGTGGCCGCGCTCCCCATAGCCGGTGTGTTCATCATGAAGGGCTGGGAATACCACATCAGCAAGGCGGTGCGGCACAACGAACGCCGTCCGCTGCCCGGGTGGCGTGATATCGGCGAATACCTCAAGCGCGGCTTCCTGATCCGTTTTGTCGGGTTTCTCTACAACATCCCCAACTACATCACTCTTGGGATCAGTTTGTATCTGTGGGTGCGCCTGTTCGTGCAATGGTGGCAGTCCGGGGCGCGCACATTTGCCAATCTGTGGGCTATCTTCACCGATACGATGGGCCCGCGCCTGTTGGTGCTCGCTGCCGCCCTGACCTTTGCCCTGCTGACCAACATTTTCTTCTGGTCCGGGTACATCCGCTACATTGAGACGGGCAAGTTCGCGGCATTTTTCCAGTTTATAGAGAACCTGTCAACCATGTTCCGCACCTTCCTTGACGACTTGGTGGCGGCCCTGTTCATCGGGATCTTCTCCTTCATCACCGGCCTGATCAGCACCATAGCCACGCTGCTGCTGACCACGATCACGGGTGGGGTGGCCGCCGTGCTGGCCCCTATCATATTCCCGTCGATTGCACTGCTGCTGCTGACAACCTTCAGCGGCCACATCTTCGGGCAGCTGACGCGCCGCGCGTTCGGCAGCCCGACCGCCGAACCACAGCGCGATCTGCGCCGGGATGTTACATTACCCTAACCCTGCTTGCCCGTTATGCAGTCCGTAGTACAATACAAATAGAGTTTTCACCGGGCGGCGCCCGGTTGTTTGTACGTTTCTGTCGGAATGAGATAGGATGCCTGCAATCCCCCATTCGTACGCATTGATAATTGGCGTGGACCGGTACGAGCATCCCGCCATCGTACCACCACCGGATGCTGCTGCGCACGCGCAGCGGCTGGCCAACCTGTTGAGCGGGCCGCCGCATGATTTCGCGATCCGGTTCCTGACTGGTCCTGAAGCAACAAAGGCCAGCATCGAGTTCGAGATCGATGAAATGGCGCTGGCCGGCATCACCGACCGTCTGCTGGTTGTGTTCTTCGGCATGGGCGATACGCTTGTCTATGAAGATGGCACCCAGCTGGGCGTGCTCGCCTGTTACGACACAGACCCGGTCGACGTGACAACCTGGCTGCAGGTTGATGAGGTCATGACCCTACGCACGGCCAGCGGCATCAAGCAGATCGGCTATATCTTTGATGCCCCGATCGGCGGGGAGGCGTTGGGTTTGGTCAGCCGGCCAAAGCTCCCAGACGGAGTCGATCCGGCTGAAGTCCGCACCCACGAAGTCATCAGCGGCGGCATGCCGCCCGACCGGACCTACCAACCCATCGCGGCGCATATGGTCTCGCTGATCGCCCGGTTGAACTCCAACCATGAAGAGCAGATCACCATGTCGACGCTCGCCAAACGCCTGCAGCGCTGGCTCAATTCCCAGGCCAACCCGCCGCAGATGATCCAGTCGGGCCATCTGCCCGGCACGCGGGGTGGCACCTTCACGTTCGGCGCACTGCGACGGGCCAAACGCGGCAAGCGGCGCCACGTCTTTCTCAGTTATATCCACCGCGACCTCGACATTGTGCAGCGCGTCCGAAGCGATCTCAGCGACCATGGCATCCCGGTGTGGGATGACGACCAGCTCGGCCTGAGCGCATCCTGGCGTGAGATGGTCGACCAGGCCATTGAAGAGTCGGCGGGTGTGGTCGTATTCCTGTCACCCGAGTCGGCGAATTCGGCGGAGCTTCAGCGCGAGCTGCAGCATGCCTACTCGCAGAACCGCCCTGTGTATCCGGTGTTGACACGGGGCACGCAGGACAACGCCATCCCGCCGGAACTGCGCAAAGCGGACGTGTTTGACGTACGTGATGTGCGCCACTACGAGTCGCAGATCGACCGTCTGGTTGACGAACTCAACCGCACCGCCGCCGCCGCGCCAACCCGTTCGGGCCGCCCCTTTGGTGCGCGCCCGCGCCCCGCAGCGGAAGATCTCACGTCTGAGTAGTATACTCCCCATACACCACTCTACTGAAGGGACCATCCCTAGGTGATCATTGCATCCGATCTGGAGGGTACGCTCACCTCTGGCGCGACCTGGCGCGGCATTGCTGGCTATCTGATGGCCAGTGGCCGCGCTGCCGACTACAACCGCTTCCTGATACCCCGCCTGCCTATGGTGGGGCTTTATCGTGCCAACCTGCTTGATGGCGAGGCGTTCCGCAACCGCTGGATTGCCGGGCTGCTGAACCTGTTCACCGGCTGCACAGAGGACCAGTTCAACGAAGCAGCCGAATTCACTGTGGAAGAACAGCTCTGGCCGAACCGCCGCGAAACCGTCCTCGAAGAGATCCGCGCGTATCAGGCGGAAGGGCACCGCATTCTCATCACCTCAGGATCGTTTGCGCCAGTGGTCTCTCGCTTCGCCCAAAAGGCGGGTGTTGAAGAGTGTCTCGCTACCCCGATCGATGTGATTGACGGTCGGCTGACGGGCCGGGTGGCGGGCAGCGAGAACACCGGCAGCAGCAAGGCAGCCAACCTGCGCCGTCACCTTGAAGGCTCCGCACCGGATGTTGCCTATGGGGATACGTTCGCTGACTATGAGATGCTCAAGATGAGCCGTGTGGCTGTCGTCGTTGAACCTGATCGTAAACTGAGTATCGCCGCCAACGCCCACGGCTGGCGCGTGATCCGCGAGTGAGGAGACACACTCCCGTGACTGACCATAAACACGCCGAAACGCTGCCACCGCAGACTGTCTACGATGAGTACCTGCCCCGCCTGGCGGATGGCTGGGTGCTGCTGGATGTTCGCCAGCCCGGTGAGCTCCTGATGGACGGCTACATCGCGGGGGCGACCCACATCCCGACCAACGAGCTCCAACAGCGCCTGCTGGCTGAGGTGCCCACCGACACCCCCGTGATCGTGTACTGCGCGCACGGAGTGCGCAGTGCCGCGGTCGCGTCCGCGATGCTGCAGGCTGGGTATGATGAGGTCTACGATCTGCAGGGCGGCATCGACCTGTGGAAGCGCAGCGGGCTGCCGGTGGAACGTGACGGCCTGTCATGACGGCGGTCGTGCTGGATACCAACATCCTGGTTGCGGCGGGGTTCAACCCGTCGAGTGCTTCAGCGGCGATTGTCAACGCTGTGCGTGAGGGCGCACTCGCGCTCGTCTGGAACGTGCCCACACGCCGGGAAACGCGCGCCGTCTTGGAGCAGATCCCGCCGCTGGAATGGGGCGCTTTTGCCCGGTTGTATCGCGATGAGTCACTCTACCTCCATGAGGTGCATCCGGACCGGTTCAGCACCATCCCGGACCCGGCAGACCGCAAGTTCGCGGCGCTGGCGGGCCCCCGCGGGGCCCAACTCGTGACCAACGACGCACACCAGCGGGGGGTCGCGCGGCCCCTTGTGGTTGACC
>JAADYX010000427.1 GCA_010092885.1 Chloroflexota bacterium
CGCTCGACCGTCGCCGCGGCGCGGTGCCAGCTGGGCAGGTAGGCGGCCGCATTGTGGCCGGCCACACACAGGGCATCGTAGCCGGGCGCGGTCAGCACACCCACCTCCTCAACGATCACCATCTCGCGCCCGGTGACGCCCAACTCCGGATTCTCCCGTGAGACCTGTGCGGCGGCGGCCGTCATGCGCGGGCCCGGCACGTACTCGCTGAAGTGGCTGATCCCGTGGCGGTTGACATAGGCGATCTGCCCGGTGCCGACCATCTCCAGATCAAGGAACAGCGTGGTGGCTGGGTCAGGCCGGTGCTGTTCGATGTAGCTTTCGATGCCGGTACACCCGACCTCCTCCGCCCCGGTGAACAGGAGGGTCACCGCCGTGTGCGGCAGCGGATCGCTGGCCAGCGCCCGCCCGATCTCCAGCAGAACGGCCACTGCGGAGGCGTTGTCGTTCGCGCCGGGGACGTGAGGTTCCATTTCGTCGCGTGCTGCCTCATACAGCGAGTAGCCCGCCAGCGCCATAACCAGCAGATGCCAGGGCCGGATGCGCTGCTCGCCGGAAAGGCCGTCGAGCAGCAGGCCGATCCCGGTCAGGCCGAGCAGCGCGACCCCCGCCGTGTTGACCGGCTTGGTCAGCTCGGGTTGGTCGCGCGGGAAGGTGCGGCGGCTCTTCTGTGAATCCAGGTGGCCCAGCAGAACCAGCTCCTGTCGTGCCTCCTGCGCAGCCGGGAACCGCGCGATCACGTTCTGGCTGCGTTCCAGCGCGACCAGATCCTGGTATACAGGCGGGCGCGGGCGCATGCCCTGCCGGAGGCCAACCGCACTGCTGATCAGCGTTAGGCCGCCGAGCAGCCGCCCGACCGCGCCAAAGGTCCAGGCGACCGGCAGGGCGGCGGTGGCTGCCGCCAGGTAGGGAATGGTCAGGGAGCCAGCCGTGCTGCTCGTGTAGAAGGACTGCTCATCGAGTTCGGCTGCACCCAGATCAGCCAGCACGCCGCGCACATAATCGGCAGCGGCCTTCTCACGGGCGGATGCGGGCGGGCGCGGACCGATGCCCGCCGCCAGATAAATGACGTGTTCCATCAGAGAGTCGGGATCAAACTGCATGAGAGGAGAGCCTCCTGAGATGCCTTGGATGCGCCTGAGTCTATACCCGGTTGGCGGCGGATGCTAACCGTGCTATCCTGAAGGAGGAGGTAGCCATGACGATCACCATCGGGCAGATCACCCTCGCCGCCAACCGCGTGGAGGCGATGCAGGTCTTTTACAATGTCGTATTCGGTGCCAAGTTCTCTTCCTTCACCGCGCAGGGGGAAACGCTCTACCGCGGCACGCTGGCCGGTGTGCCGCTGATCATCGCGCCCGCCCAGATGCTCGGCGTGGAGGCCCGTAAGAACCGCTTCCAGTTTGATTTCAACGTGCCGGATATCGAAAAGTGGGTGTCGGTGGCGTTGGCCTTCGGCGGCAAGTTCGAGGGCAGCGAGGGCATTGTGGACGAGGAGGACCAGCGCTTCGCGGTCCTGCTTGATCCGGATGGCAACACGTTGGTCCTTGTGGAGAAGCGGACCGCGGGCAGCACGGAACCGCTCAACGCCGGTGTGGTCGACGATCCGCCGGAGGCACCCCCGCCACCAGAGCCTGACCCCGTCGACGACAACACCCCTTCAGCGGACTTCATCTACAAATGAGCAGCGACTTCCTTGTTCTCTCCGGGCTGCTGCTGCTCGTGATGGTTGTCGGGTTTTTGATCGGGCAGTACTTCGGGCAGCGCGGCGGCGATGACGACGATTAACCCTCCCGCACGCCGATAAACAGACCGCGCCCGGTGAAGCCCCACCGCGTGGCGGATTCCCTGTGGGGTGCCGATCAGGTAGTGCATGTGGATCACGCTGACGGGCACCGCGGGGCCGTCGCCCTCGCCCGTATTGAGGCCAACATGGCCGGGCTTCAGCATTTCGCGGCGCAGCCACGGCTCGACTATCCCCAATCGAACTGAACAGGCAGGTCACCACATCGAACTGCTGGCCCCGGAGCCCCGAATGGGGCTCGCAGGGGGCCACCTCACTGCATAATTTGAACGAACAGCTCCTCCAAGGAGAGCACATGCGGTGCCATCGAGTAGACGCGCAGCCCCCGGCCGACCAGCCACAGATTCAGATCGGGCAGCTGCTCCTCATCAGCCAGCGTCAGGTCGAGCGTGCGCCCGTCGATCTGCTCGATGTGGCTGCTCCACTCGGCCAGATCGGCCAGCAGCCCATCGGCGACCGCATCCAGGCGGATCCGCACGCGGACCAGGCCACCGGCCAGCTCCTCGATGGATCCGGCCCGCACCACCCGCCCACTGCGGATGAAGGCCACACGGTCACAGGTGACCTCCACCTCACTGAGCAGGTGGCTGTTGAGGAAGACGGTGGTCCCTTCGCGGCGCGCCGCGCGGATCACATCGCGGACCAGCAGCCGCCCAAATGGATCCAGGCCGCTGGTCGGCTCATCCAGAAAGACGACATCCGGGCGGGGCAGCAGGGCCATCGCCAGCCCGATGCGCTGGTTCATGCCCTTGCTGAAGGTCTTCAGCTGCCTGGCCGCCGCTTCCGCCAGGCCCACCTGCTCGATCAGCTTGGGGATGCGCGCCTGCCGGTCCGCCAGGGACATGCCGTACAGCTGCCCGTGCAGGTCGAGGAACTCGTCGGCGCGCATCCACTCGTGGAAGCGGAAGTGCTCCGGCAGAAAGCCCACCTTGGCCCGTACACGCGGCTGCCCGATCGGCTGGCCGAGCAGCATCGCCGATCCGCTGGTGGGTGCCACCAGCCCGAGCAACATCTTCATGGAGGTCGTTTTGCCCGCGCCGTTGGGGCCCAGGTAGCCGAATACCTCCCCGCGTTCCACGCGCAGAGTCAGGCCCTCAACCGCGACTTTGTCCTCATTGTAGACCTTGCGCAGCTCAAAGGTCTCGATGGCCGGACCCACGCTACTCAAACCCCAGCAGGCTGTTCAAGCGTTTGAAGTCCACGTTCTCGGCCATCAGCGACTCAAAGTGGGCCAGCTTTTCGGCCTGACCCAGCCGCGTCTTGCCGTGCAGATCCTCGATGCGCTCGATGGTGTCCATCGTGGATGTCGGCACCAACAGAACGGGCACATCCTGCGCGGCGGCCCGCTCCAGCACGGAGGCGTTCGGGGTGAGGTTGCCGGTCAGCACGAGGGCGGCGGTGGAGGTTTCCAGCGCGGCCAGCTGCAGATCGGTGCGGTCGCCGCCAGTGATCACCGCCTTGTTGCGGTACTGCCGGAAGCGGTGCAGCGCCTCGCGCGCGCCCATCGCGCCGATGACGAGCTCCTCAGCCAGGCGGCCGGTGTGCTCCTCACCGGTGAGCACTTTGGCATCCAGCGTCTCGATGATCTCCGCCACGCTGAGCGCGGCCAGATTGGGCCGCTCGGGCAGAACGCCCAGCACGGGCACGCCGCGCGCTTCCAGGTACGGGCGGGCCCGCTGCATGACGAAGTCCATCTCGTTGTCTTCCACCCGGTTGATCACGATGCCCAGCAGCCGCTCGTCCAGCCGGTACTGTGCGGTCAGCGCGTCATCGAGCAGGCGCAGCTGCCCCCGGCTCTTGATCACGACCAGCACCTGCGAGTCGACCAGATCGGCCAGGTAGCCGGTCGAAAGCCCGAGCACGTAGCCCTGCCGCAGGCTGCCGCCGCCTTCGATCAGCAGGAGGTCTTTGCCCTCACCGGCCTGCTGTACGGCCTGCATGATCTGGTCGGTGAAGTCACAGCCTTCTTCGCTCAGGCAGTCGTCGAGCGTCTCCGGTGTGACCACCAGCGTAGAAAGCTGCTCAGGCGGTTCCTGCAGGCCGAGCACGTTGCGGACAAACGTCACGTCTTCGTCGAGCGCGTGGCCCTCGTAGACGGTGGCCGCATAGCTGATCGGCTTGACGTAGCCGACCGTGCGGCCTTCGATCTGCATGCGCCGCCCCAGGCCCAGGGTCACCGCCGTCTTGCCGGAAAAGTTCTCAATGGATGTGATGAACAGCGATTTCATGCGATTCCCTTCGCTTGTGATTGTGTGTTGAGGGCCAGCACGGATCGGGCCGCGCCCCAGACGACAGCCAGCCCCGCCGCGGCGAAGATCAGCACGCCTTCGGTTGGGCCGTAGCGGCCGATAATCGCCAGCGGGATGCCAAACAGCGCCGGGACCCCGCGCAGCCACAGCAGCGCAAAGGCGGCATCACCCAGCAGGGGCAGCCCTACCTGCAGTGGATTGGCCGCGGTGCCGCGTTCCTGCCAGCGCTGCAGCAGCATTACCGAACCGGCGATCCAGGCAAGCTGCCCGACCAGCAGCACGCCCAGCGTGCCCCGGATGGCTGCCCCCAGCGGCCCAGGGACCGGTTCGGCGGGTGTTTCGTCCAGCAGGAGGGCGGTCAGGCGGGCCGCGACTTCATGCAGGGAGGCCGCCCGGGCGGTGCTGTTGGCGTTCATCAGCAGCATAAAGCCGAGATCATGCTCGGGCAGCAGGACCATCGTCGTGTTGAAGTGCGGGGTATCGCCCGCGTGCCAGAGTGCCTCCTCCGCCGGGCCGAACGGTTCGACCACCCAGCCCATCGCGTAGGACCCGCCCGTGCCGGTGTCAGCGGCAGGCTCGTGCAGCAGCGCGATCCCCGCCTCACTGAGCACCCGCTGCCCGTCGACCGCGCCCCCGTTCAGATGGGCGAGCAGGTAGCGGGCCATATCCGCCGGGGTGCTGATCAGGTAGCTGGAAGGCGTCATGGCGCGCGGCGCGAACAGGTCCGGGGCCGGGCGGGCCAGCCCGAACCAGTAGCGGTGCCCGGCGGTCATCTGCTCGATGCGCGGTTCGGCACCAAGCGCCACGCTGAAATCCGGCCGGGCGGTGCTGCCGGTCATGCCGAGCGGCTCGAAGATGCGCTGCGTGATGACCGCTTCGTAGCTCAGGCCGGTGACCTCCTGCACGATCAGGCCGAGGATGTTGTAGTTGAGATTTGAGTAGGCATAGGCGGTGCCGGGTTCGTGCGCCAGCGGATCGGTGTGCAGGGCG
The DNA here is from genome assembly GCA_010092885.1 of Chloroflexota bacterium. Taxonomy (GTDB): domain Bacteria; phylum Chloroflexota; class Anaerolineae; order Aggregatilineales; family UBA3940; genus TC-195. The sequence continues at coordinate 5,044 of JAADYX010000427.1, forward strand.
CGCACACTCTCAGCGAGGGCCGTGTCGCGCTGGTCGGTGTTGGTATCAGCACGCAGACCGGTGCGCGTGGTATAGCCGCTGGTCTGGTTGAGCAGGTGGCGCACCGTGATCGCCTCATAAGTGAACCACGGCAGGTAAGCAGCCACCGGATCGTCCAACCCGACCGCGCCCGCTTCCACCAGCTGCATCACCGCGAGCGCCGTGAACGATTTGCTCGCCGACCCGATGAAAAACTGCGTCTCACCGGTCACCGGGTCGCCCGCCGCATTGCGATCCCCGTAGCCCTGCACATAGGTGATCGCATCGCCTTCCACGATGGCCAGCGCCGCGCCGGGCACATTGAGCCGCTCCATCTCCGCCCGGACAAATGCGTCCAGCGGGGCGGTGTCCGGCAGGGTCTGCGCGCCCACCGGGGCCGCGATCAGCGCGACCAGCAGCAGTGTGAGAAGCCGTAAGTGCTTCATTTGGCGGGCGCGTCGTCCAACACCAACCGCATATCGATGGCCAGGGCACCCTGCCCCTTCTCGAAGACCATCAGCGGGTTGATATCCAGCTCAACGATCTCGGGGAAGTCCTGCACCAGCTGCCCAACCTGCATCAACGTCTCGACAATCGCCTCCTGATCGACCGGCGGTTCGCCGCGCACGCCCTCCAGCAGGTCGCGCGCCCGGATCTCGTCGAGCATCTGCCAGGCTTCGTCCCGGCTGAAGGGCGCAATGCGGAAGGTCGCGTCCTTGAGCACCTCCACGTAGATGCCGCCCAGCGCAAACGTCACCAGCGGGCCGAACTGTGGGTCGCGGTTCATGCCGACCAGCACCTCCAACCCCTTCGGGGACATCTCCTGCACCAGGCAGCCCCAGATGCGCGCGCCGGGCACGTAGCGGCGGGCGCGGTAGGTCATCAGGGCGAAGGCGGCGCGCACGTCCCCCGGCGAATCAAGCCCGACCTTGACGCCGCCGACATCCGTCTTGTGCAGAATATCGGGCGAGGCGATCTTGAGCACGACCGGGTAGCCGATCTCGCCCGCGATCTGCACGGCCTCGTCGGCGCTTTCGGCCAGCCGAGACTCAGGGATGCGCATGTGGTACGCCTCCATGATCGCGCGCGCCTCGAAGTCCCCAATGCTGAAGCGCCCATCCGACCGGACCTGCTTGAAGACTTTGGCCGCGCGCTCACGGTCGCGCTCCACCGTCTCGAAGGTGGGCAGCGGCTGGGCGCTGCTGTCGCGGTAGTCGGCCATCGCCTTGATCGCGCTGACGGTGCGCTCAGGGAAGGGATAGTTGGGCACGCCGTGCTCTTCCAGGATCTCCGTCCCGGCGCGGATGGCGTATTCGCCCATAAAGCAGCCGTACACGGGGATATCGACCTTCTGCGAGAGGGCGGTGACGGCCTGCGCCGTGCCGGTGATCTCCGTCATGGCCTGCGGCGTGACGATCACCATGATGCCGTCCACGTTCGGGTCCTTGGCGACCAGGTCCAGTGCGATCTGGTAGCGGTCGGTGCGGGCGTCGCCCAGCACATCGACCGGGTTGGCGGCGGAGGCGGCATCCGGCAGGTGGCTCTCCAACTCGCGGATGGTCTCGTTTTCAAAGCGGGCCAGCTTCAGCCCGGCGCGTTCGATGGCATCCGTCGCCAGGATGCCGGGCCCGCCCGCGTTGGTCACAATGGCGATGCGGTCGCCGGGCGGCAGGGGTTGGTGGGCAAAGGCCACCGCGTAATCGAACATCTCCTACATGGCGTTGGCCCGGATGACGCCCGCCTGCTTGAAGGCCGCCTCGTAAGCCTGCTCCGACCCGGCCAGTGACCCCGTGTGCGAGCTCACCGCGCGCGACCCGGCCTGCGTGACGC
>JAADYX010000428.1 GCA_010092885.1 Chloroflexota bacterium
CGACATACAGACTATAACACAAACTGTGGTGGCGTGGCGTATTTTGTCCGACAATTTCCGAGACAAAATACAGCCACACGCACTAGGCGCCTTATATCCTCATAGATAAATCAAGGGGCTTTACGGCGCACTTTTGGTAAATATAACGTGTGGTCGGGCGGCTATCAAGCCTAGCGGACGGGCGCGATGAACTGGAGCAGGCTGCTGGCGTTCGCCGCGAACTCAACCATGTCATTGAGGGTGCTCAGTGCGCCCTTCAGGCGGGCCATCGCGCGGGACTTAACTGCCGCGTCGAGCTCGGCCTTCAGGCTTTTCACCTTGGCCGCGTTCTCAGCGGAGAGCGCGGCATACCGCTCCAGGTCATCGGCAAACGCGGCGATCTCCTTTTCCAGCATGCGCCAGGTGCGTTCGTTGAGTTCGTCGCCGAACTGCCGCGCCCGCTCGTAGACCTGCCGCCTGCCGATGAAGCGATGCTGGTAGGCCCGCTCCAAGGTGGCCAGCATCGAGTCGACTTCACCCTGCCGGTAAAGCAGGAACGATGTCTGCATCAAACCGGTGATATCGACCGTCTCATCCGCCTCGGTCACGGACCGCTCCAGCCGGGCGATCTTGCGTACGGCGTTGAGCAGGTAGCCCTGGAAGCGGTCGGCGATCTCCAGGGGGGCATGCTCGATGTCCAGCTGGTTGTCCTCGATCTGGCGCAGCACCCGGTCCAAACACTGCTGCTCGGCGTGCAGGCGCATCATCGCCAGCCGGAATGCCTTGGCCGCCTGACGGCTGCGCGTGGTGTCCTCCAGCCGCTGGAAGACCCACACCGGGTAGGGGCGTCCCTCCATGAAGAGGATCAGGTGGGCCAGGTTGAACTTGAATTCCGTGCCTTTTTGCGGCTGGTAGTGCACCACAGAGGTTTCCGTCGCGGTGCTGGTTGGGGGCAGTGCCAGGGTAAAGGCCGGGGGCATCTCAATGAAGACCATCGGCTGGCCGGGCTGCACCCAGCGCTTTTCGGTTTTGGCCTGCTGGTAGGCGCGGCGTTCGGTGCGCGCGTACAGGTAGAGCCGGGCCAGGCTGGCTCCCGCGGAACGCAGCCGGGTCGCGCGGTAGCCTTCGGGCAGATGCACACCCACATCCAGATTCAGGATGCGCGCGGCGATGGCCCGCAGGCGCTCCTCATCGAGTGTGTGCATGTTGGTGTGCAGGTGCAGCAGCATCTCAAAGCGCCCGCGCACCTCATCGCGGAAGGAGAGCACGCGCGCAAGGCTGAACAGGTCGAACGGGTTCTGCGGGTCATCATAGCGCAGGCCGTTCAGCCGGATCGCCCGGCGTGCATCCGCGACCAGCTCATTGTCGAACCATTTGCGCAGCTCACGCAGATAGCGGGCGCGCTTGTCCTGCTGCTCCTTGGAAAGATGCTTCGGGTTGACGCCACCAAAAAACCGCAGAAACTCTGCGGTGGATTCACGCCTGGGGTAGGAATGCCGGTAGCTGCCGCCCGCGATGAACGGGCGCGTGTCGACGAGAGGGACATGGTAGAAGACATACATCAGGCCGCTCCTAAAAGAAAAACCCCTGCCGTCTCTTAACCGACAGGGGCACGGTGAATCACCAGCTTAGAGTAGAGTCTGTGTTCACTCGCCCGCAGTTCGCCAGTCCGATGCTGGGGACACTGCAATGATTCCTGACAACATCATAACACAGATCTGCCCGGGTGTGCAAGACTCAATTTGAGCTCCATCCGGGCCCCGGCGACGCGATCTGCTGCTCGCCCCGGCACACGGTCGTGTTGCGCACCAACCACCGCCCATCGAACGTGGCCGGGCGTGGATCACAGCACGCCGCGCCGCTCCTGGTACAGGCCGACCAGCCGCGCCATCAGGATGGCGACGTAGAGCACCCCGAGCACCGCTTCCATCGCAGCGAGGGCTTGCACCTGCGGCGCGACGGGCAGCACATCACCGTAGCCGAGCGTGGTCAGCGTGGCAAAGCTGAAGTACAGCAGCCGCTGCCAGGTGACCTCGCCGCCGGTGCTCATCACGATCGCGCCGGGCATCAGCGTGTTGAGCACGTTGTACACGGGCACAAAGGTCATGCCGAGCATCAGGTAGACGGCCACCCCCGCAAACAGCACGTTCCGGGTGACATCCTTCGCCGTGAAGATGAACACCGCCAGTTCATAGCTGATGATCGCCTGCATGACGGCCACCGTCATGAACCAGACCAGCCCGTACTGCGGCCAGATGAACGACAGCGTGCCCAAGATCAGGTTGACCGCGGCCACACTCCCATTGATGATCCGGCGGCGCGGGCTCGTGCTGACCATCGACACGGCGCTGATCAGCACGACTGTGTAGAACACGTTGAAAACGATCGCCTGCGTGACGCCCTGCTCGCTGAACGGATAGGTCAGGTTGAGGATCACCAACCCGATCAGCAGGAGGGGGAGCTGGTTTTCCTTGAGGCGTGCCATAGTGCGTTTCCCTTTGTTCGGCTGTCATGCCTGCTGAATGCCGCCGCCCCCCGACACACGTCGGGGGGCGGATGTTGTACGCTATGATACGGGGTGACTGCACGAACTGTGCGCTAGTCGTTGTCTTCCCGATTGAGCATGCCTTCCGGTAGGATGCCAGTGCCCAGGAAGAAATCCAGCCAGACAAAGGCCAGCGCAGCGACGGGCACTGCCGTTGTGACGTTGAACACCATGCCGTATTCTTCCGGATTCACGCCGGCGTTCCACAGCAGGTTCAGGCCGCCGAGGGTGGCATACAGGCCGCCGATCCCGGCCCCGATGGACAGCACAACCAGCAAAATGATACGAAAACCTCTTGACATCGCTCACCATTCCAATGATTATTGACACGGATGGTCAATATTATGGCACAGTCTGCGCTGCCTGCCAAGGGCTTGATCGAAGCCGCCAGGCCTGACGCATACCGTATGTCGTCAGCTAAACACAGCCGTGCTACGCTCCCCCCATGATCCAGCAATTCGCATCGACCAACGCTGTCCTGATCGAGATTGTCCGCACGGTTGCCATTGCGTACGGTATCGCGTTTGCCGCGGCTTTCGTCGGCAGAATGGTGCTGCACCGCCTGATTCACCTCAATCGCGTCGCGCCGCGCAACCGGGTCGCCAGCGATCAGCGCATGAGAACCCTACAAGGCTTGATGGGCAGCCTTGTGACCTTTGTGGCCTTCACGGTTGCGACCCTGGTCACCCTGTCCATCCTGATCGATACACAGACCATCCTGTGGATATTCACGTTGTTCAGTGCCGCCTTCGGCCTCGGCGCGCAGACCATCGTGCGTGACCTGGCGCACGGTTTCAGCTTTATCTTTCGCAACACCTTTGATGTGGACGAAAAGGTGGAGTTCGAGTTGATCGGTGTTGAAGGGATCATCGAGGAAGTCAATCTGCGCAATACCATGGTCCGTGCCCCCTCCGGCGAGCTGTACACCGTGCCCAACGGTGAGATCCGGGTTATCCGCAATTTCACGCGCAGCACATTTTCCAACGCCTCGATCACCATCGTGATCAAGACGGCGGACCTGCGCGCTGCGCTGGCCGTGTTGGAACCGCTGGGCCAGGAGGCGGCTGACCTCTTCCCCAACCTGCTTGAACCATGGGAGGTGATGATCACGTCCTCCAGCCAGACGGGCCGCCGCACCGAGCTGACTCTGATCGCCAAGGCGGTGTTCAGCAAGGCGGCAGCCCTACGCCCCAAGCTGCTCACATTGGTGCAGGAGCGTCTGCAAACGGCGAACATAGACCTGATAGACTGACGTGCCGCCGGTTGAGCGGGTGAATTGGCAGTAAATGGCAGTAGAAATGGTGACGGTGGCAGCGTGCGAAAGCCTATCCTGTGGGCAGTCACGTTCAGAACCAGAGTGGAGGTCACCTGATGAACGAAAAACCGCTCCGAGCGGCTCTACTGTCAAACGCAGCTTTCTCAACACTGTCCGGCATGGCACTGGCCATCTTTAACCAGTCTGCCGCAACCCTGGTGGGGATCGGCTCCCCCCTCTTGTATCGATTGGTCGGTGTAGGCCTGCTGGGGTTCGCGGGCCTTGTGGCGTGGACTGGCACCCGGCAGCCGGTCAACACGTTCCATGCGGTGGTGATCAGCCTTGCGGATATCTTGTGGGTGCTGGGCACCATCCTCCTGATCGGGTTAGCGGCAGGCTCGCTGCAGCCGGCTGGCATTGCGGCCCTCGTCGTGGTGGCTGGGTTCGTCCTCCTGTTTGCCGTGCTTCAGATGCACGGCATCAACGCCATGTATGCCGTGCCGGACAAACCCCATACGCAGCGGCTGTGTGTTGCGGTGGATACACCCGAACCAGCCGGCACAATGTGGCCCATCATTGCGGATCTGGCCAGTATTCAGGCTTACTCACCCAACCTGACGCATGTCATCCTGCGCGATGGGGCCCAGCCGGGGGTCGATGCCGTCCGCCAATGCACGGATGTCAAGGGCAACACCTGGGGCGAATACTGCAAGCGGTACGATGAACAGGCACGGAACGTGGAGTTTGAGTTTCTGGCCGGTGAACCGGGCTTCCCCTACCCGTTCAAGACGATGGTCGGGGGGTGGGAGGTCACCCCGAACGGGTCCGGTTCCACGGTGACCATCTGGTTTGAGGTAACGCCCAAATACGGGCCTGCCCACCCGATGATCATGGCTGTGATGGCCAAGGATCTCGCATCCGGTTTTGGTGATGTTGTGGCACGGATGGCTGCTGCCGCGCGGGGGGAAACCGCCCCAGCAGAGGTTTCCCTCGCGCAGCATGGCATCCGCAGCAGGTTGGTGCCCTGCACGTAGCAGGGACGCCGCCTGCTTACCGCTACGCTTCACGCAGGGTCTGCCAGATCCGGCTGAGGCTGGGCTTCTGGCCGTACATCAGCAGGCCCAGCCGGAAGATCTTCGCGCCCACCCACAGCACCACCGGGATGGTCACCAACAGGCTGGCAATGCTGACCACAATATCGATGACGGGCACATCCATCAGCGGCAGGCGCATGAGCATCATGGTGGGCGCGGTGAACGGAAAGTAGGACAGCACCCGCATCACGATGGACTCCGGGTTGGCGAAGATGAACCCCGAGAGCATGAACGGGATCACCGCGATGAAGCTGAACACGCCCGCCATCTGCTGCGATTCCTGCTGGTTGGTGCCCAGCGCGCCCGCCGCCGCCATCGATACCGCGTACAGCGCAAACCCCAGCAGGTAGTAGACGAAGGCCAGCGCCACCGTGCCGATGCTGGCCAGGCCGCCGAGCAGCTGGCCGCCGCTGATGCTCAGGATCGCGCCGGCGGCTGTGGTCAGCGCGAACGCCGACCCAAACCAGACGATCATCTGCAGCAGGCCGACCGCCCCCAACCCGATCACCTTGCCCGCCAGCAGCTCCTGCGCGGAGACCGATGAGATGAGGATCTCAACGATGCGGCTTTCCTTTTCCACGGCCACGCCGCGCAGCAGATAGCCCGAGGAGGAGAAGACCGTCACGGCCAGCAGGATGCCGAACGCATAGGACACCACAAAGCCGCCGATATCCTCCAGCGGATTGGCCGTGTCGGACGGATCGCCCACGGTGACCCGGCTGAGCTCAGCGACGGGATCAACGGCCCGCGTTCGCAGGCTGCTCTCGACATCCTGCAGCAGGTGGGCGACAAGGAAGGGCCTGAGGTCCGATGTGCCGATGAACTCCACCCCGGAAAAGGGGCTGCTGTCCGACGGCTGCAGCAGCTCAAGCGCGCCCGTCTGCGGATAGTCGTCGGGGATGATGACCGCCGCGATGATGACCTCCTCCATGATGGCTGTGCGGGCCGCCTCTTCGGATTCAAACAGCTGGAACTCGGAGTCGAAC
>JAADYX010000429.1 GCA_010092885.1 Chloroflexota bacterium
AGCTGGGGGTCGTGGTGCTGGCCTTGGCCCTGCTGGGCGTCCTGCTCGTCTGGCCGCAGGCGGGCGCCCTGCGCTGGGAGATCGGCTGTTTTGGCGTAGCTGCGCTGATCACCGCCTGGCTGGAGGTGCTCGAACCGGTCAACGTCGAGTGGTTGTTTGTCTACACAGGGCGCTTCATCACGGATTGGGCGGGCCTGCTGCCGGTTTTGCAGGCCAATGTGGATGCCTGGTTCGGTGAGCGCGCGTGGCGGGTTCGGCGGGCGGTGCTGCGGGCTGCGCCCATGCACCTCCAATCCGCTGAGCTGGCTCCGGCACCAACGACTACCCTGCCCGATCTGCTCGCGACGTTCACCATGTCCGAGCACCTGGGCGTCTCGGCTTACGCTGACGCGCCCCCCCTGCTCCTCCGGGCACAGGAGGCGGACCGCCTGCGCCTGTTGGAGTCAGCGGTCCGGGCGCTGCCCAAGGTCGTCACGGGTTGGCCTGACGGCGATGACAATGAGGATCGGAGCACGGCGCTTACGTACATTGCGCCTTACCTGCCGCCCGCCCTCGCTGAGGAAGCGCGCCGCCTCGTCATGGAATCGATCCAGGGTGGGCGCTGGAAGGTGTATGGCCTGTGCACGCTGCACCATCATACCGCGCTGGACGTGATCGGTGACGCGGTCGGCGTGTGGCAAAGCGGCGAACCGACCTACAGCACCCAGATCGTCGGGCGGGAGTACGAGATCCTGGCGATGGCACCGTATATCCGGGGCGATCGTATGGACAGCCTGCTTGACTATCTGCTCGATCCGGCGAATCCGGCGGAGCCGTTTGATGGCTACGCGGTGTTCGCCCAGCGCGGCAAACATGAGGCGCTCGGAGTGTTGGCCCCCACCATGGATGCCGCACAGGTCCGGCGGGTGCTGGCCTCGCTTTCAGGCTGACGCACTACGCCGGTGAGGTGAACGTCTGCGTGTACAGCCCCTGCCGCGCTGACCCAGAAGACATCCGGCGGGGCGACGGGCTCACGATCACCTCTCCATGGATAAGTTCGGTGGGGATGGTGGTTTCCGGCAGCCGGGCGAACGCGGCAGCGGTCATCTTCGTTTTGGCGGCTTCTGTCATGGCCACAGATCCTTGATATCGACCGCCACGCCGCCCAACACCGGTGAGGTGAACGTCTCGGTGTACAGCCCCTGCCGCGCGAACAGGTCATCCTCGCCGCGCACCCAGACCTCCAGCGCGCCCGCCTCCGGATCGACCAGCCAGTATTCGCGCACGCCGTGCGCTTCATACAGCCGGAACTTGGTCACCTTGTCGCGCCGCGTCGACCCCGGCGAGATCACCTCCACCACCAGATCGGGGCCGCCGTGCCAGTAATCGTCCTCACCGAGGGCGCAGGTCGTGCTCCCCGCGCTGACCCAGAAGACATCCGGCTGTACAACGTTGTGCTCGTCCAGATAGACATCCAGCGGGGAGACATTGACCTGTCCTTTGGTGGCAACCTCGTTGAGGATCACGATCAAACCAACAACGATGACCTGGTGGGTGGCACGGGGCGACGGGCTCACGATCACCTCTCCATGGATGAGTTCGGTGGGGGTGGTGGTTTCCGGCAGCCGGGCGAACGCGGCAGCGGTCATCTTCGTTTTGGCGGCTTCTGTCATCGTGCTACCTCCTGCCTTCATTGTACCGCAGCAGTGATTTTCGCCCCGCGCCGGATCGTGCCACAATAGCTTAAAAAAGGGCGAGCATGGATCAGAAACGGATTGAACAGCAGAGCCGCCTGTGGGGCGTGCTGATGATCGCGCGCGGCATCATTGAGTTGGGATTCTACCTTGTTATATCGCGCAGCGTTGTCGGCGTGGAGACGGTCACGCTGGCACCTGTCTACGTGCTGATAGGCGTGATGGCGTTCTTCCTGCGGGGGGCACCGCTGTTTCTGGCGATCGGTGTGGCATTGGTCGGGGCAGCGCTGCCCAATGTGCTGCTGGCGGGCATTCCCGGCATCCTGACCCTGCTGGATGTGGCCGTCGCGGTGCTGCTGTTTGCGCTGCTCTTCCTGCCGATGCGCGCCGTACCTGATCAGTCCGAGGGCCGCCGCCGCATGGATGCCGCCTTCCCGTGGATCGCGCTGGGCACCGGTTTTGCCGGTGTGCTGCTGATCATCGTCGGGCTGGTGGCGGCCAGCGAGGCACTGCTCACCGCCGGGCTTAACGCCGGGATCATCGGGCTGGGGATCGGGGTGGCGGCGGTGGTGTCCATTGAGCAGCAGCGCCTCTTCAGCGGATTGGGCACCCTGCTCGGCCTGGCGGCTTTTCTGCTGTGGGTGCTGACTTCGGTATGACAGGCCAATCCGGGCGCGAACCGGCCCTCCCTGATCCGAGCCGCGATCCGCAGTTGGGCGGGGAGGCGGCGCTGCTGCATCTGGTTGAGCAGGCCCGCAGCGACGATCCTGATGTGCGGCAGCGGGCGGTGTTCGCGCTGGCGGCAGCGGGCGACGACCGCGTGGTGGAGGGGCTGGGTGCCCTGCTGCACGACCACGACGGCACGCCGCCGCACATCCGCAGCCGGGCGGTGCGCGCCCTCGCGCCGATGGGTGGGCAGCAGGCACTCCAGCTGGTGGTCGAGGCCGTTATCCACGACCCGGACTGGGGCGTGCGCCGCACCGCCCAACTGGCCGCCGCCCACCTCGACCCGCAGAGAGCCGGGGATCTGCTCATCGCGTACCTGGATACGCCGCCCGTGCACAACGGACACCGGGCCATCGCCGCCATACAGCACCTGCCCACCCCCCGTGCGATCACCTGGCTGATCGAGGCCGGGCAGGATCCGGTGCGCATGGCGATCTACGCGGACAGTCTGATCGGTGCGTTGGGCAGGACCGGCGATCCGCGCGCGGTGCCGGTCCTGCTGGAGGCCCTGACTAACCCGCGCCTGCGCCCCTACGAGCCGGTGATCCACGCGCTGGCCCGCACGGGCGACCCGCGCGCGGTGAACGCGCTCTTCACCATGTTGACCTCCACTGAGACGGACAGCCGCCGCGCAGCGGCCTGGGCCATCATTGATGTGGTGCCGCGCTGGCACGCCGCCCGGCTGGAGGCCCACCTGATCCGGCTGCTGGCCGACGACTCCAGCCGGACCCGCAGCGCAGCCGCGCGCGGCCTGGCGGCGGTAGGTGGGCGGCTTTCGGTGGAGCCGCTGGCCGCCTGCCTGGTCGGGGAAGTTGATTGGTGGGTCCGGCTGAACGTCGCCCGCGCGCTTGAGTCCCTGCGGGTGGAGGGCCACCCGATCACGGATCCGGTGCTGGCCGCCCTGGGCGCCGATCCGCTGCACACCGCCGATGCCCTCGTCGAGATCCGGCTGCCGGAGGCGGTGCCCACCCTGCTCGGCCTGCTGGCCGATCCGGAGGTCGGGCAGAACGCGGCGCGGGCGCTGGGCCATCAGCGTGACGCGCGGGCGATCCCGGCTCTCGTCAGGAGGGCGCGTGGGGAAGGGCGTGCGGCGGTTGCGGCGGTGCGGGCGCTGGGCCGTCTGGGTGTGGCCGCCCCGGGTCTGCGGGCCCGCCTCGACGACGGCGATTCGCTGATGCGACACGCGGCGGTGTTCGCGCTGGCGGTGCTGGGCGTGCGCTCCGCGGCCCCGGACCTGCGGGCCCGGCTGGCTCATCTGCTGGGGGCCACCGCCGCCGAAGGCATCCACGACAGCCCGGGCGAGTACCTCCAGCGGCAGCTGGCTGACTCGCTGGGCATGCTCGGCGACCGGACCGCTCTGCCGCTGCTGGTGCGCGTGCTGGAAGAGGGGCTCAC
>JAADYX010000430.1 GCA_010092885.1 Chloroflexota bacterium
AGATGTGTATAAGAGACAGTCTACAAGCGGACTGCCCAGCTGGGCACCTACGCCGGCGGCTTCCAGGGCTTTGTCGATGATCTGGCCGCGCACCTGCGTGAGATGGGGGTGACCATCCACCTCGGCACGCCTGTCGAGCGGATTGCGTTCACCGACGCCGGTCTGACGGTCACCGTCGATGGGGAAGCCGTGCCTGCCGATCAGGTGCTCTCCACGACCTCCCCCGGGCTGATGCGCCGCCTCACCCCGGATCTGCCGCCCGCCTACGCCAAACAGCTCGCGGATCTGAAGAGCATCGGCGCGCTGTCGATGATCCTCGCGCTGGACCGGCCCTTGATGACCGACGGCACCTACTGGCTGAACCTGCCTGCCGCCCACACCGACAAAACCGCCAACCCGTTCCCTTACCTGGCGTTGGTCGAGCATACCAACTATCAGGACCCGGCCCACTACGGCGGCGACCATATCGTTTACCTCGGAGACTACCTCGCCCCCGATCACCCGCATTTTGCGCTCAGCGATGAGGCCATCGCCGACCTGTACCTGCCCTCCCTGCAGCGGGTGCGCCCGGACTTCTCCCGCGAGTGGATCCGGGATTGGTGGGTGTTCCGCGCGCCGTACACGCAGCCCGTCCCCACCCTGAACCACTCGCAGAACATCCCCCCTATCCGCACAGGGCTGCCGGGCGTGTACCTCGCCAACATGAGCCAGGTCTATCCCTGGGACCGGGGCACGAACTACGCGGTTGAGATCGGGCGGCAGGCGGCCGCCCTCATGCTGGCCGACGGCCCGCCGGAATAGAAAAATCCCTCCCGGCGAAGGGAGGGACTGTTGAGCGGGTAAGGGGACTCGAACCCCTGACATTCAGCTTGGGAAGCTGACGTTCTACCACTGAACTATACCCGCAGCATTGTGCCCCTTTATATACCACAGGTCAGCCCAGGATGCAACCGCATGCGTGGCCCCAATCTGTGCTATGCTGTGCATGAACACTCACCCCACACAGGGAGAGACATCATGAGCCGGTTGTGGTTGGCGCTTGTGATCGGTGCGGCGATGTGCGGTTTTTCCGCGCAGCCCGCGCATATGCAGGACGACCTTTTCGTTGAAGAGACATTTGATGACGGCGAGGCGCAGGGCTGGTCACTCGATGGCGCGTGGTTTGTCGATGATGGGCTGCTCAGCGGCGAGGGCAGCGGCTACGCCGAATACACCGGAGTCCTCTGGCGGGACCACGTCACCACGGTGGCACTGGTTGAACTCTCCGGCATCTTACAGCTGCATGCCATGGCAGATGGCGAACAGCGCTACATCCTGGAGATCATCCGTGAGGGCGATTTTCTCATTCTGGTGGTGAACCGCGTCTTCGCCGACGGCAGCCAGTCCGATGTGCTCGCCAGCGCCGAGGCCGAGATCGCAGCCTACAATGACTCCTTCGGCAGCGAACCGCTCTTCATCGACTTTGCCATCGAGGCGAACACCGTCAGTGTCCGGCTGGAGGGCGAAACCCTGATCGAGTTCTTCGATGAGTTCGCCTTTGATGAAGGCCGTGTCGCCATAAACCTCATCGATAGTTTTGCCCTCATCGATGCACTCTTCATCGAGGGGACCGGCCAGCGCCCTGACCTGACCCTGCTCGCTGTAGAGCTTGTGGATGTCTACCTCGGCAGCGTGATCGTCGAGTTCGAGGTGATCGTCGCCAACGGCGGCCCGGGTGAGGCCCCACCAACGGAGGTGTGCATCAACCCCGAGGTCTCGCCCGAAGCAGGTACCTGCGCCGAGGTGCCCCCCCTGGCCCCCCAAGAGGATGTCGCGCTGTTCGTGACGCTTGAACTCGACGACGACTGGCAGGGGCAGGATGCCGCCTTCGTCGCCGTGCTGGATCCGGGCGGCGAGATCCCCGAACGCGATGAGGAAAACAACCTCCTGGTGACCGATGTGATCGCCCTGCCGGGCGGCGGCACCCAGGTCGAGCCGCCCGCCGGGGTGGTCCCACCGCCCGCCACCGGCCCGAACCTGCTGCCGGTACTTGTCCTGTTTCTGGGCGGGCTGTTGGGCCTTGCCTTGGTGATCCGTGTGGGCCGCCGGATCCGCCGCCGCGGCCAGCAGCGCGAGGCCCAGCGCGGCGAACCCACCCACGACTGCACCCCCGGCGAGCGCTACACCCAGGTGGAAACCGAGGTAGGCCTGCGCCGTATGAAGGTCCGGCACATCACGCTCAGAGCCGCTGACGCCAACCGGAGCGTGCGCACCCTGCGCGGCGCCCTGCCGCGGACTCTGCACCGGGCCATCCGCGAGCGGCGAACCGGATCCGATCCGGCGGAAACGGTGGAGGCGTTCGCCAGCGGGCTGGCTGCTGAAGCCCTGGACACCCTGCTGAAGCATGACACCGCGCAGGAGCTGACGGTAGAAGCCCATCTGGAGGGGCTTGAGGTCGAGAACACCTATACGCCTTACCGCTGCGTAAAGCAGGGCGGCACCACCGTTTGGAAGAAAGGCATCGCGTGGACGGTCTCCCAGCAGCAGGCACGCGATGACGCGCTGGTGGTCCTTTCCGCGCTTGACCCAAACACGACGAGCAAGGCCAGCCTGCTGGCCCCGATCCGTGGCGCGGTGACCGCCTATCTCGAGCACCGGTTTGGCCCTGACGAGGCTTGACCCTGCGCAAGCGAGGAGGGGACTTCACCCCTCAGTGCCGCCCAGCCCCCCGCGGATCTGTTCCACGAGTGCGCGCAGCTGTGCGGCCTGCTCCTCCGGCAGTTG
>JAADYX010000431.1 GCA_010092885.1 Chloroflexota bacterium
GCCTGATCATTGGCAGTATCAGCGCCTATTTCATCGCGCCGCCCGGTCGCCAGCCCGAACGCGAGCGCCTGCGCCGTTTCATCGATCCGCTGCTGCTGCTGCCACTGGGCACCAGTGCCGTGACCCTGGGCTTCGGCTACGTGATCGCCCTGGATGCGCCGCCGCTCAATTTGCGAGCCATCCCACTGCTGGTGCCAATCGCGCATTCGCTGGTGGCCTTTCCCTTTGTGGTGCGGGCGGTGTTGCCCACCCTGCGCGGCCTGCGACCCGAACTGCGCGAATCGGCGGCGGTGATGGGCGCCACGCCCGCGCGGGTGCTGCGCGAGATCGATCTGCCGATTGTCGGGCGGGCGCTGATCGTCGGTGCGGTTTTCGCCTTTGCCGTCTCGATGGGTGAGTTCGGTGCCACTTCATTGATCGCCCGGCCCGATGCGCCCACCATGCCGACCGTCATCTTTCGCTTTTTGGGCCAGCCCGGCATCAGCAATTATGGACAGGCCCTGGCGATGAGCACCCTCTTGATGATCGTGACCGCAGCCGGTTTTGTGATCATCGAGCGGTTTCGTGTTGCTGGGGTGGGGGAATTCTGATGGCCGCCCTGCTTGAGATCGACGGCCTCAGCAAGCATTTTGGCGACTTCACTGCCCTGCATGAGCTGTCCCTGGCGGTCGAACGGGGCAGTGTGCTGGCTCTACTTGGCCCCAGCGGTGGCGGCAAGAGCACCCTGCTGCGCTGTGTCGCTGGGTTGGAACGCCCCGACACCGGGGAAATCCGTTTCGAAGGGCAGCGCATCAACGATCAGCCGGTGCATCAGCGCGGTTTCGGCTTGATGTTCCAGGATTTTGCCCTGTTTCCGCACCGCAGTGTGGCACAGAACGTGGCGTTCGGGCTGCGCATGGCTGGCCAGGATCGTGCTGCCATCCAGGATCGCGTGGCGGAGATGCTCGAATTGGTCGGCCTCTCTGGCTACGATGACCGTTCCCCTCTGGACCTCAGCGGCGGGGAACGCCAGCGGGTGGCGCTGGCTCGTAGTTTGGCCCCCAGTCCTCATCTGCTGATGCTGGACGAACCGCTCGGCTCACTAGATCGCGGCTTGCGCGAACGCCTGATGGGCGACCTGCGCCATATTCTCACGCAGGTCGGCATTACCGCGCTTTACGTCACCCATGACCAGCAGGAGGCCTTCAGCCTCAGCGACCGGGTGCTGCTGCTGAATCAGGGTCACATCGAGCAACAGGGCACACCAGAGCAGATCTACCGCCGTCCGGCCACGCCCTTCGCGGCGCGCTTCTTCGGATTGACGAACCTGATCAAAGGGGCTACAACCGAGACGAGAGCGAAGCAGATCATCGTTCAAACAGAGATCGGCCCTTTGTGCGTTGATTGGCCGGATGGGGTTGAAGCCCCCCGCGGCGTTGTGACCGTTGTGATCCGCCCGGAGGCAGCCAGGCTGGCGTCAGAGGCTGATGAAGACTGCAATCATGTTCGGGGTGAAGTGGTCGAACGGACCTTTCGCGGGGCAGCCTACGATGTGCTGCTCAAGGTGAATGACCTGACGCTCAGCTTTGAGATCAGCAGCGCATCCAGCCATCTGCCCCAGGTCGGTGAGGCGATTGGCTTATCGCTCCATGCAGATGCTTTGTGGATCATTGAATGAGCGCAGTACCTCTAGATTACGACAGCGTCTACGGGTGGGTCAGGCGCTCATTCTGGCCGGACAAGTCATGTCAACCCGATTGTGATACTCGCGACCTTCAGCGCGTCTGACCGTCGTTGTGGTGCCAATGGGGTGTTTAGCGTTCTAGTTCGCGGCGAGCATCGTCTTTGAGGGCGATCAGGTAGCGGGCTGCCCCTTCGATGGCGCTGAGATAGTAGCGCTGATCGGGGGAGAGGGGGCCGTACATCTCGCTGAGCAGGACCTGCGGCCAGGCGACCAACAAGCCCAGCGGCCCACCGATTTCATGCTCGAAGGCGTTTTTCTTCTCGCTCATCTCTTCGAGTTGGGCCAACTGCGGAATCTGTTCCAGCACCTTGTCTGCGTAGGAGTCCACTTCGCGCAGATAGCGCATCTGATCGGCGTTGAGCGTGGCAGCGTGTTCGGTGGTCAGCTTATCTAGCCAGCGGTTGATGGCGAAGAGGGGATACTTAAACTCATGAATGCGCTTAAAATAGGTATGCTGGTCCATCTCGTTGCTGCTCTCCTGCTGCGTCACTTGGAGCGGCGCATGCGCTGAGTTGTTAGTTCGCCAGTGACCTCTTCATCGAGGGCTTCTTCATCGTCGTCGTCATCGCGCTCAATAAACTGACGCCAATAGAGGGCGCGGTTCCCCATCGCACCGACCAGGGCAGCCCCGCTGATGACGCTCAAGGCCAGCGCCGTGACCGGGCTGAGGCCCGGAGCCACTCCGCCCAACACATAAAACCCAATCCCCAGCAGCAGCGCCATCGCTACCGTGAAGATCAGGCGGCGCAGTTTGTGGTTCAGGTCGCTCAGGAACTCCACATCCATCAGGCGTTCGACCGCCAGCACACCAGTAATCATCGTGATTGCCTGGATGACGATCAACAGGGGCTGCACTGGCTCCGCACTCACTGCACTCAGCCCGGCGATCAGCGTCACCTGGCCACCGATCGCCAGCAAAGTGGCGGGGACTTGTGACTCCAGCGCGCCAATGCTGAGCGGCCCCAAGGCCAGCAAGCCGGTACCAGCCATACCCGGTGTGCCCAGCATCAGGCCCGCCCCGATGGGGTTCCAACGTCGTGGGCGGCGGCTGTCGAGGAACAGGTTGATCAACATGTAGAGCACAAGTAGCACAGCCATCGTGATGCTTAGGCCCGGCAGGACCGGTGCCAGGCCGATCTGAATGGCAATAAACACCAAGGGTGGCCCCCAGGTCGGGTTGACCAGCATGGCCAACACGCCGAAACCGCCAACCAGCCACAGCAGACTGTAAGTGATAATCGCGATGTTATCGTA
>JAADYX010000059.1 GCA_010092885.1 Chloroflexota bacterium
CCGGTGGCGCTGCTGGCCCTTGGTGCCAACACGGAACCCTTTCTCAAGTTCCTTCTGCCCGCCAACCTGATCCTGCTGCTGTTAGCCGCCCACGGTCTCGTGCAGACCTGGCACCGGGGCCTGGCCAGTCAGAGGGCGCTGGCTGCTGTGCTCGGCCTGTTCATACTGCTGCCCCTGCCACAGGCCCTGAGCAATCTGTACGATGACCCGCTCTACGCCCGCGCCGACTACCGCGGCATGGCAGCGCGCATCATGGCGGAGGCGGGCACTCAGGCCGGAATCGTGCTGACAGCGCCCAATCAGTGGGAGGTGTTCACCTACTACTATCCGGATGGACCCAACGTTGCCCCCCTCCCCGATGGCAGCACGCAGACCACCCTCACCGATCTGACTGGCACCTACACTCGGATTTACGCTCTCTTTTGGGGGGAGGGCCAGCAGGACCCCGACCGCAGCGTTGAGGCGCAGCTCGATCAGCTGGCGTTTCCTGTCCGCGATGAATGGGTGGGCGATGTGCGCTTCGTGACTTATGCCATCCCCGCTGAGCCGGCCACCACGCCGGAAACAGCGATCCAAGCCCGTTTCGGCGAGTCGATCCGGCTGGAGGGCTATGCGCTCAGCACCCGCCAGGTGGCGCCCGGCGAAGCACTGGGGGTGACGCTGTTCTGGCAGACGCAGCAGCCGCTCGATACACGCTATAAAGTCTTTGTACACATGCTGCGCCCGGATGGCACAATCCTCACCCAGCACGACTCAGAACCCGCCGGAGACGTACGCCCTACCACAGATTGGGCCGTGGGTGAAACCATTGTGGACAACCACGGGCTGATCGTACCGTTGGACGCAGCATCCGGCTCGTATCGCATTGTGGTCGGCGTCTATGATCCGGCGGATGGTACCCGTCTGGTGTTAGACGCGGGCGGCACCACGCTGGATGCGGGTAGGGTCACTGTTCCGTAGGGTCAGCCTGAACCCAGCCCTGTACTACCTCGATGATGTCGTCGCGCCCGTTGAGCACGTAGACTTCCTGCACGTCGCGCTGGTTGATCCACACGGTGGCGGCGTGCGTGTAGTCTTCCGCCAGCAGTGCGGCAAAATCAGGGTAAGGTTCGATTCGACTTAAGTCGAATATCAGGATCACTGCTGGGCGCGCGTCAGCGATCTGCTGGGCAAGTGACTCGGATGTCACCCCGGCTGCGTCTAAGTTAGCATTGCCTTTGCTGCCGAACTGCATGACGGGTGTGGCATTATCCATCCCAAGGATCACATTCACCCACAGCCCATTGAACGACTGCACCGTATCACCGGTTTCCAGCACCTCTCGCAGAGATTCCGCCTGCTCAACCTGATCAGCATATGAGTAGGCATCGCTTTGGTTACTCGCGAGAAAGCCGAAATAGGCAAGGTTAAAGCTAAATGGAACAGTGATGAGGAAGGCCGTAACCAAACACAACATCACATAGCTATCGATCCGCTTCAGCTCAAGATGCCGCTGCAAGCTGTCGATCATCTCGATGAGCGTGGTCGCTGATGCAACGCCGATGAGCGGCACCAAAACTATAGGATCCACCGAGGTCTGGAAATCCACGCTGAGTACTAGCAGCAATCCCAGCACGACAAAAGTGGGTGCATCCTTCAACAGATACCGTTGGCGAACGGAGCGGTAGCTCACTATAGGCAGGCTGGCCAAACTGACAAGAGCAAGCCAGAAATTGTTGTTCAAGACAGAAAACAGAGCAGAACCATAATCGAGCAACCCGCCTCCATTCGATGCCGAGTCACCCACCGCGAATTGCAGTGCAGCTCCATAGACTTGTTGAACCGCGGGAGCCAGTGCACCCACACTGAGCAACGCGACGGCGGCTGCACCCACTACCAGGAGCCCGCCAGCAATAACTAACCCGGTATTGCGTGCCTGCTGTTCATGGGGTGTAAGGGCGGCACACAGCACCAGGACGACCCCTATAGTGCTGGCCGGGACCCATAACAGGCCGGCAACCCCAGCTGCCAACCCGGAGAGAAAAAAACGCTCGTGTTGGATCAGCCATACTGCTAACAGAACCCATACTACGACCGTTAGTTTAATATTTGGCAGTCTTGTGAGGATGACCGCGAAGAATACCTCATGCAGTATAATCATAACGACTAGAGCTAGAAAACCGCCATCGACGCTGCCGGTGCTGTTGATAGCAATCAGAAACGTAAGCAAAAAAATGACAGCAATAGAGAGGAGTGCCAGTGTGCGCCCCACGATTGGCACGGAAGCACCCGTCAGGTCACTTAGCAACGTCCAAATTGAGCTGGTAACAAAGCGCATCACTGGATGAAGATAAAACACATCCGCGTAAGGCACACCGCCGTTGTACACTTCAACCCCCAAATACATGTGGACGGTTGAGTCCCTATCAACAGGATTTGTGAAATAGCCATTCACGATCAACAGAGCGATGAAGATGACGCCTATACCAGATAACAGGAGCGCAGGGGCGCCGCGTAATCGTAAGGGAGGGGTAACGCGGATGCTGACCAAAATGCCGAGGATCACAATGAGCAGCTGTGGTCCATTGCTCATGAAAGGTCTCAACATCAGGGGAATTGCCTCGTACCTCACTAACAACAGAGAGAGCAACACCCCTACGGCAAGCACAAAAGGCACGATTGCGAATGCCCAGGCGGGCACAGAGCTCAATATCTGGTTTTCAAGCCAGTGAGCAGGTGGGCGATCGAGAATGCGAAGCAGCATCACGACGGCAGCGAGTATCAGAAATACCAGGTAGCCAGAAATCACGACCGCTGTACGCAGCGGATAGCCAAAATACGGCTCGCCAGCTTCACGCAGAGCCAACAACCCCGGAATTGGCCACAGCAGGATCAACCAGCCAGCGACCATCAACACCCTGTTGACGATCCGCCGCCGCTTCTCGATGGCAGTCATTCCCTCCGGGCCTCGAGCTTCTCCGCGAGCAGGTCGTTCACGAGTGCCGCATTGGCTTTGCCGCGCGTTTCGCGCATCACCTGCCCGACAAACCATCCGAACAGGCCTTCCTTGCCTCCCAGATACGTGGCGACGTTCTCCGGATTCTCCTCCAAAATGCGATCGACAATGGCTTCCAACGCGCCCTCGTCGCTGATCTGTGCCAGGCCGCGCGCCTCGACAATCGCGCCCGGATCGCCGCCTTCCTCAAGCATGATCTTCAGCACCTTCTTGGCAGTGTTGTTGTTGATGGTGTCCGCATCCACCAATCCGATCAGCGCGACAAGAGCCTCCGGCGGAACGTTGAGCGCATCCACAGTCAGATTTTTATCATTCATTTCGCGGAACAGTTCACCAGTGATCCAGTTGGCCGTGGTCTGCGGATCGCCGCCCGCCGCCACCGCTGCATCGAAATAGTCAGCCACAGCCAGATCCCCGACCAGCGTCTCAGCATCCTCGTCTTTGATGCCGTGCGCCTCGATGAAGCGCGCTTTCTTGGCATCAGGCAGCTCCGGCAGGCTCGCTCGCACCTCGTCGACCCACGCCTCCTCGATGATCAGCGGGGGCAGGTCCGGTTCAGGGAAGTACCGATAGTCGTCCGCCGTCTCTTTAATGCGCTGGGTAAAGGTCTCGCCGGTCGTCTCATTGAAGCCCATCGTCTGCTGTTGGACCTCGCCGCCGGCCGCCAGCAGCGCACTCTGCCGCTCGATCTCGTACGCTGACGCACGCACCATCGAACGGATCGAGTTCAGATTCTTGATCTCCGTGCGTGTACCGAGCACCTCAGCCCCCGTAGGCCGCACGGAGACATTCGCCTCGAAGCGCAGCACACCTTTGCTCATATCGCCGTGGTTCACGCCCAGATACACCAGGATCGCGCGCAGCTTGCGGGCGAACACCTCCAGCTCCTCCACACTGCGGAAATCCGGCTCAGTGACGATCTCAAGCAGCGGCACCCCCGCCCGGTTCAGATCGACCAGGCTGTAGCCGCCCACATGGATCGACTTGCCCGTGTCCTCTTCCATGTGCGCCCGGCGGATGCCGATCCGCTTCGTCTGGCCGCCCACCTCGATATCCAGCCAGCCGTCCGCCGCGATGGGGTGACCGTATTGGGTGATCTGGTACCCTTTGGGCAGATCCGGGTAGAAGTAGGATTTGCGGTCGAACTGATTGAAGGTGTTGATCGTGCAGTTGAGCGCCAACCCCACACGCATCGCATACGTGACGGCCTCCCGGTTCACAACGGGCAGCGCGCCCGGTTGTGCCGTGCAGACCACACACGTCGCGATGTTGGGCGCGGTCACCGTCGTATCGACCACCTCACACCCGCAGAACATCTTTGAGTCGGTCAACAGCTCCGCGTGGATCTCCAACCCGATCACCGGTTCGTATGATGTCATACCCTCTACCCTCCAGCTCATGAATCAGCGCGGGGTATTATAACACGCGATACAATAGCGCTCATGCGTATATTGATGATCTCAAAAGCCCTGCTCGTAGGCACATACCAGCGCAAGGCCGAACTTATTGCGCGCCATAGTGACGTGGCCCTGAGCGTGATCGTCCCGGAGCGTTGGCAGGGCCAGACGTTGGAGGCCGTCCATACGGAAGGCAACGATCTCTGCGTGGAACCCGTGCGCTTCGGCAGCAGCTACCACCTACACCATTACCCCACCCTTGCCGAGCGCATCGCCGCACAGCAGCCGGATCTCATCCACATTGATGAAGAACCGTATAACCTCGCGACCTTCCTCGCACTGCGCGCCGCCGGTCCAGCAAAAACCTTGTTTTTCACCTGGCAGAACATCCATCGTCGCTATCCGCCCCCCTTCGGTTGGATGGAACGCCAGGTGCTCAGCCGAGCGGACTACGCCCTTGTCGGTAATCCGGGGGCACAAGCGGTGCTGCACCGCAAAGGTTACACCGGCCCGCTCAGCCTGATCCCGCAGTTCGGCGTGGATCCGGTCCGGTTCCAGCCGCGTGAAGGCCCACGCCCCGACCGGCCCTTCACCATCGGGTTCGCCGGGCGGCTGGTTCG
>JAADYX010000060.1 GCA_010092885.1 Chloroflexota bacterium
GTCGGGTCGTTGCACACCGCCAGCCGCAGGTCGAGGTTGGTCTGATCGAAGTAACTGATGACGGGGCTGCCGCCCGCGTCCAGCGCTAACGACGTGTACCGGCCGGTGACCCCGGCGCTGTCGACGGTGACGAGGGTCGGGGCGGCGTAGGCATAGCGCGGCAGCAGCAGCGCGGTCGTGAGAATGAGCAGGGCGGCCAGCACAGGCCGGATGAGCTGTTTCATGGGGAAGTCTCCTTGGTCAATCGTGTACGCGTACATTCTAGTCTGAATCCGAGATCGCGCGCAATGCCACCGCAGCGGAGAGCAAAACCCCCGGCGGCGATCCGTGCGCCGCCGGGGTTCGATTGTCGGTCCGTGCAGCGTCACAAGCCCAGGATGATGCCCGCCAGTGTGAAGTAGATCAGCAGGCCGGTGGCGTCGACGAGGGTGCTCATCACCGGGCCGCTGATCACGGTGGGGTCGACGTTGAGGCGGTCGGCAAAGATGGGCAGCAGCACACCCATCAGGTTGGCCCACACCACCAGCACCAGCAGTGCCAGCGCCACGGTGATCGCCAGCAGGGGGTCGTAGCCGCCGATCTGCGCGAACACGAAGCCCGCTGCGCCCATCGCCAGCCCCAGCAGCAGCCCGGTGGCCAGTTCCCGGCTGAGCACCGTCCAGATATCGGAGAAACGGACCTCACCCACGGCCACCGCGCGGATCATGGTGGCGGTCATCTGCGAGCCCGCGTTGCCGCCCGTACCGATCAGCAGGGGCACGAAGAAGCTGAGCGCCACCACCTGGTTGATCTCATCGGCGAACAGCTGCATGATCGTCGTCGTCAGCTGGGCGGTGAAGAACAGAAGGAACAGCCACCCCACCCGCTTGCGGACCATCTTGCCGACGGGTGTGCTCAGGTAGGAGTTTTCCAGCGGGGCTGAGCCGCCGAAGCGCTGCACGTCCTCGGTGAACTCATCGGCCAGCACGTCGATCACGTCGTCATGGGTCACGATGCCCGCCAGCACACCCGCCTCATCGGTGACGGGCACGGCGAAGAAATCGTACTGGGCCATGACCCGCGCCACCTCCTCCTGATCGGTTCCGGTTTGCACGGTGACCACACTGGGCAGGGTCAGGTCGCTCATCACGCGCTCCGGGCGCGCGGTGATCAGGCGGCGCAGCGGCACCACGCCCTCCAGTTTGCCCGCCGGATCGACCACATACAGGTACGCCAGCAGCTCGATCTCGGGGTCCACCTCGCGCAGCACATCCAGCGTGTGGGCCACCGTCCAGGTGGACTGGAGCCGCACGATGTCGGCGTTCATCAGGCGGCCGGCTGACTCAGGCGGGTAGGCCAGCAGCTGCCCGACCTCCGCCGCCTCTTCCGGCTCCATCAGGGCGATCAGTTCGTCGGCGCGCGCGGGCTTGATCTCGCTGAGGATCTCCGCCGCGTCGTCCATGGGCATCTCTTCGAGCAGGTCGGCGATGCGCTCGTCGGGCGTGCCCTCGACCAGATCGAGCAGTGTGTCGGTGCGCGCCTCGTCGAGCACCTCCGCCGCCACCGGGAGCTGCAGCTGGCTGAAGATCCACACGCGCTGCTGCTCGTCGAGTGACTCCAGCAGGTCAGCGATATCCGCCGGGTGCTGGTCGTCAAGCAGGCTGCGCAGGCCGGCCACATCCAGCGCATAGACGCGGTTGAGCACCTGCTGGCGCAGCTCAGGGGTGGTCGTCAACGGAGTCCTCATGGTGGTGGGCGCGCGCGGCTTCCATGGCCTCGTCGAGCGTGTCAAACGACCACACCCGGAACCCGCCATACTGCCGCTGGGCCAGCGCCTGCACGCCCAGGTTGACCAGGCCCCCGGTGCCGACCACCGCGATGATATGCCGGTCGGCCAGGGTAATGCCGCGCTCCATGCGCAGCCCGGCGGCCAGAGTCTGCACCAGATCGCTGAAGGTGATGCGGATCCGGCTGACCTCATGCACAGGAACAAAATCGCCCTCGACCTCTTGGGCGAAGGCTTTTACGGCGGCATTGGCCTCGATGGTGTCCTCCGGGCGCATGTGGTCGCCCCACTCGAAGACCATCATGGCATCGTCCGGATAGGTCGTCAGGGTGTAGGCCATCTCACGCCGACCCCGAGGAGCGGACCACCTGCACCGCCCACGTCTCCGTATCGATCAGCAGGGCGGCGGGGTTGCCGTAGTCCGACGGGTTGGTGTACACCGGCAGCGGCGCGGAGCCATTGCGTGAAACGGACAGCTGCCGTTCTACGTGCACGTGGCCGCTGACCGCCATGCGCACCTTGGGATACGTCAGGACGCGCTGGCCCAGGGTCAGGTTGGCGTAGTATGCGTTGGCAATGATCCGGTTGGAGCCGTCTTCCTCGTAGCGCTGGGTGCCATCAAAGAGGGGCACATGCGTCACCACCAGGATGTCGGTGACATCATCGCGCTCGGAGAGCATCTGCAGGCGTTCCTCCAGCTCCTCACCGACCAGCGCCGCGAACTCGCGGTCCGACCAGCCCCAGTCGATGTAGTTGCCGTCATTGGAGATCATCGGCTTGACCTGCTCGTACTCGTCGCCGTGCAGGTTGACGTCCGGATGGCCGCCGCTGTAATCGTACCAGGCAATCGAACCGGCGATGCCCAGGCCGCCGACCACCAGGGCGCGTTCATCCAGCCAGTGGTAGTCGAACTTCTGCGCCGCGCGTGAGAGGTATGTATCCCACAGGTCACGGCTGGAGTTAGGCCCGGCCCGGTGCCACACGTCGTGGTTGCCCGCCAGGGCGGCCCGGTGATCGCTGACACGCGAGAAGGTCTTCAGGCAGAGGTTGAACATCTCCAACGGTTCGCCCAGGTCCCCGGCAATAATGAAGAGATCGGCTTCCAGGGCTTCCAGCTGTTTGGCAAAGGCCTTGAGCGTGTCATGCCAGGGTATGTGGAAATGCAGGTCAGATGTCACAATGATGCGCATAGTTGGCTCTCCAACGGTTTTTAATCCGCGTCTATACTACCAGATTACCCGCCCGCAAGGTAGCTTTTCGCCGTCGATCGGCACACATTCATGGAAAATTCAGGCGTGGACCCCCCTGGCTTTAGCCATGGGGAGGAACGCCCGCGCCTTTCTGGTAACTGTAGCCATCAGATCGGTGTAGATGGGTGCAGTA
>JAADYX010000061.1 GCA_010092885.1 Chloroflexota bacterium
CGTTTTACCTGGTCTCACGCGGGCTGCTGGATGTCGCCGATCCACAGGGGCGGCGGCGCTAGGCGGCTTGCCGCTCATCCCGAGGGAAGCGTATACTGGGTCTAATGCCCATTTAGTATCGGACAAATCTGATGGCCGTATTGTGTGAGGTTTTTGACAGGGATATCCATGTCTACCGGTTTGTGGCCCCTTGGACCTGGGACGACTATCTGCCCGTAGCGCAAGAGATGCAGGAGCTGGCAAGCGCCGATCCGTTCCTCGCCGAGCACGGTGTCGTGGTGATCGCGGACTTCACCCAAGGCTATCCGCTCCCCAAGCGCATCGTGACGTATTTTCCCCAGGTGATCGACCAGGCTTCCCAGGTCAAGATCCGCAGAGTGATCGTCCTGCAGACGGATGGCCCGGGGGGTGCCATGCTGGGCATCTTTGAGAAGCTGTGGGGCAAGGTGGAGGTGGTCGAGTCGCTGGAGATTGCGCTGGCAACCGCGCGTGAGTCGGCCCCGCAGGAGGGCGATTAGTCGCCGGTCTCGGCAGGCAGGATCTCGGCAGGCAGGATCTCGGCGTCCGGCAGGATCCACACGATCTGGTCGGCGGGCGGGATGGGCAGCGTTAGATAGACCTCCACCCAGTTGTTCCACAGGACGAGGTTTTCGTCGTCGTAACCCAGATCGATGCGCATGCCCTTGACCGCGCCGCCGACATCCAGCGCCTCGGCGAAGCCGTAATCCGGGATCCACATGGTGGTGTACAGCGGCAGCACCCGCGGGTCGGTGGCAACGATGCCGCGCTGCATCGGGTCACCCGTGCCGCTGAGCCCGAAGAACGGGTCACCGGGCTTTTTGTCGCCCGCTGTTGAGGGGCTGTAGGAAGTCGCCAGCATGCGCAGTTGGCGCCAGTACGGCACCGGACCGGCTTCCGTCATCACCTCCCGGATCGCGATGCGTGTGCCGTAACCGACCACCTGCGGGCGCGGCTGCTCGGCGACCCACATGCCGCCCGGATAGCTGCTGACCAGCTGATCGTCCTCATAGCGATAGGTCACCTGCCGCGCGAGAGTGCCCTCGCGGCCCGGCTGCTGCTCGACCAGCGTATCCAACAGCAGATCGGGTTGGGGCAGGTAGGTCGTCTCAAACGGGATCGGCTCCTCATGGATCACCGTCTCCTCGCGCACGCGCACCAACCGGATCAGCGCGCCCGGGGTGATGGGCGCATCGAGCACATAATCCTGCCCGACAGGCGCCAATCCGAGTTCGGCGAGCACCGCGTCCGTGGTGGTGGCGTGGGTGCGCACCGTGAAGATCTGCCCGTCGGCGTGCACCGTGACCGGTGTGCCCCGCGTCAGCGTGACTTCCAGCACCTCCGGGGGGAGGGGGGTGCGCAGCGCGGGCTCGACGTGGTCGCCCTCATAGAGGGCGTAACCGGCCGCGATCAGCGCCTGCCCGAGGGTTGGCTCGCCCGTCTGGAAGCTGACCGTGATCGTCGAACCACCTGCCACCTCATTGACGATCACCGTTCTGCCACGCTGCACCCGGATCTGCCGGGGCACGGCGGGCACCCCGGCCAGCGCCGGGTTGGCCTCGATCTCGGAGGCGGTTGGGCGTGTGGCACGTTCAACGAGCGCGGCGTCATGCTCGCCGAGGGTGATTCCGGCGGCCTCGGCGATCTGTGCCGGTTCGATGTGATGGGTGTCAACGGTGAGGGTTTGGCCGTCGGCGGTGATGGTGACGGGCCGGATGCCCGCCACGGTGATCACCATGCCGGGCCGCAGGCGCGCCTCAGGCGCGGGGTCGGTGAACAGATCCGTGCCGGGGCGGACCCCCGCCGCCCGCAGCGCCCCGGCCACAGTCCGGCGGTGGGTGCGCACGTCGACCGGTTCCCCGTTGATCACGACGGTGGCCGGTGTCGCGACCAGCTGCCACACCACCGCACCTGTCGCGATGAGCAGTGCCAGGGCCACAAACGGCAGCAGCCGCCAGATCCACGAAAGGCGGGTGCGCGGCTGCGTGACGCGCCGCCGGTGTTGGTATACCGTGGTGGGTCGGTCGCCGGGCAGGGGCAGGCGGGTGAAGGGTGTCGGCTTTTTGGGCATAAGCTCGTGATGTGGGCGGGGCAAAAATCCGTGCCCCGCAGAGAGCCAGGCACCCCCGTGGCACCCGGAACATCTGCCTTATGGCTGCTTCCTTTCGGACCTGACCAGGTTCAACAGCATCCGCCGCACGGGACCCGACTCTCTGCGGGGCACCGATGTATATTGGATCATAGCGCATCTTGACTTGAGTTGGCAAGCGCTGGGGGGTAGCATCGGGGCATGAGCCGCTTTTTCCCCTTCCATGCATTGGGCTACCGGTGCAATCCCTTCAAAGCGCTGACCGCCGAGGAGTGGGCGGCTGTGGCCGTGATCCCGGCGGAAGTTGAGCAGGCGGTGGCAACCGGCATGCACATCCAGGTGATCGGGCGGCGCGGGCGCGGCAAGTCGACCATGCTGCGCGCGTTGGCAGACCGGCTGGCCGCCCCCTACGAATACATCCCGCCGGGGCAGCACACCTTCCACACGGATCCGGCCGTGCCGCCCGTCTTTCTGCTCGATGAGGTGCAGCGGCTGTGGCCATGGGAGCGGGCCCGGCTGGCCGCCGCCGCCCGGCACACCCGCCTGATCATGGGCACCCATGTGACCTTTGTGCCCGATCTGGCGGTGCGCGGCCAACCGCTGATCACGCTGCGGCTGCGCGATCACGACCGCGACCACTACCAGCGCATCATCGAGAAGCGGCTGGCTTACTTTGCCCTGCCCGGTGCCGAACCCCGCCTGACCCTTTCTGCGTCAGCCATTACGGCGCTGCACGCCCGGTTCGGCGACGATCTGCGCGCGGCGATGGGCCACCTCTACGATCTCTTCCAGGAGACCCGCCAGCCGGGCGCGATCACCGACATCACGAGCCAAAAGGATCGAGCGTCTCAAAGGTCGGGGTCATGATGATCGGCTGGTCGTCGTCGTAGTCAAGGCCGCGGTCGCGGTCGACGACGATCTGCACGGCCCACACCAGCGTGATCAGCTGCCCGGCGTAGCTCCACGGCGCAGAAGGCAGCCGCAGCGTAAAGTCCATGCGGACGGGCACGCCACCGGTCAAAAAGCCGCTTGGCCCGGTAACCGTGTCGACGACGCCCATGTCACGGTCGCCGCGGCCCTGTGTGTACCAGACCAGCCTGGCGCGGATAGCATCCACCGTGATGTCGTTCTCCGGGATGATCTCGGCCTCGCCGCGCACCTCCTCATTGGGCAGAAAGGCCTGCAGGCCGTCGATGGTGCGCCCGTTTTTGATCGTGATGCGGATATCGCTCTTGGCTTTGTTGCGGAACATGCTGTCCTCCTTGGTCAGGATGGGTGGTAAAGCGCCGGTGTGACGGCCACTTCGGTCGTAGGCAAGCCAGCGGTCGCTGTCGACAGGGACAATTAGAACCCTTCATCAGAGTACAGATCAGCGACGACGGGCACTTCAAAGGCCTGGTTGAAGTCGGGCCAGCGCTCGATATCGATCTGCACGTGCACGTGCCAGCTGAGCCGGTTGTTGCGCGTCGGGCTGAGGGTGCCCTGGCTGAGCATGCGCTCGGCCAGTTTGGGGTTGCGCCGCATCACCTTCTGCACCTCCTCGGACTGTTTGTGCGCTTCCAGCATCTGGGGCGTTGGAAAGGTGTGGATCGCGTTGCGCGGGATCTCGAAGCGCAGATCCTGGGGGATAATGCTGCCGCGGGAAAACAGCCCGCCGCGCAGTTCGTGCCGTTTGATCAGGTGGTCGTGCACATCGGTGTAGGTGTCGGTGCCGCTGGTGTAGCGGACCCACTCGCGCAGCAGCAGGTCGATGGTAATGCCCGTCACGTTGATGTCGCCCTTGACCGCCTGCCGGTACTGTACGTTGAACCGTTCCCCGACGCGCACCCTCTCCGGCCCCAGCACCTCGGGGGCCTCCAGCTTGGCCCGCGACAGCCCGCCGCCGATCAATCGTGAGCCGACCGTCAGCACCAACACCCCGACGATGGACAGGCAGATCAGCCCTGTGATCAGAAACGTTCCCGCGGTGGCGATGCCAATGATGATCGTGTTGTTGGCGACTGCGCCGATAATGAGGACGCCGCCTTCCGCCGTGAAGACGCCTATCGCCGCACAGGTTAAGATGCCGAAGACGGCGATCGCAATGCCGATGGCCGACGTGTTATTTTCCCCACCTATAGCGGATTTGCCACTGAATGACGGCTGGAGTTGGGTCATGGATGGCTCCTTTAGAAGCGATTGTCGGTCAGTACCTCGGCTGCCACGGGCACCTCAAAGGCCTGGTTGTAATCCGGCCAGCGGTCAATATCGATCTGCACGTGCACGTGCCAACTCAGCTTGTTGTTGCGCGCCGGGGTGAAAGTGGTCGCCTGCGTGATGCGCACAGCCAACCTGGGATTGCGCTCCAGCATCTGCTTGACCTCCGGCGAGTCTTTGAAATCCTCGATCATCTGCGGGGTGGGGAAGGTGTGTATGCCGCTGGGCGGGATCGCGAAGTCAAGCTCCTGGATGATCATGCTGCCGCTGGAAAACAGGCCGCCGGGCAGCTCATGGGTTTGGATCACGTGATCATGGGAGGTGGTGTAGGTATCGGTGCCGCTGGTGTAGCGGACCCACTCGCGCAGCAGCAGCCGGACGTTTATCCGTGTCACATTGATATCGCCCTTGACCGCCTGCCGGTACTGCACCCGGAAGCTTTCGCCCACGCGGACTTTCTCCGGCCCGAGCACTTCTGGCTCGTCCAGCTTGGCACGGCGCATCGCACCGCCGATGATCGTGCTGCCCACGGCCCAGGCGGCCACGCTGCCGAAGCCAAGGCACAGCAGGCCGCCGAGCACAAACGGTAGATTGTCGGCTACCTGAGCGGCAGCCGGATTGTCGAGAAACGGCAGATCTGAGCCATCAAGTGCCATAAGCCCGAAGACGCCCGCCCCCAGCAGTGCTACCAGGATGGAGACAGCCGCGATTGATACGACTCCGCAGCCGCTGCGCCCTGTGCTGGTGATCTCTGAAAATGAAGGTTCAAGTTGGTGCATGGTCGCCTCTCGTTTGGGAATGCAGCCTCTATGATAGCACGACTTGCCCATCGGCGGAATCCGCTGTACCTTCCGTGTATGGCTAAAGAAACCACGCGACCCGCCAGCATGACCCGCTACCGCCTTACCGAGGAGGGCTTTGCTGCCCTCAAGCAGCGCATGACCCGCCGCGGCCTGATCACCGGGGGCGTCACCGCCCTGATCGCCGCGGTGCTGTTCAGCTTTCTGCAGATCAGCTCGCGCAGCCTGAGCACACCCGTCCTCATCGGCCTATTTGTGATCGTGTTCGGCCTGTTCTTCGCGGTGACGTATCTCGGCACGCAGCGCAGCATCAAGCGGCTGGCTGAATTCTGGGATACCTTCGAGCTGCGGCTTGGCGAAGAGAAACTCAGCCTGCGGCATATCGGCGCCAAGAAGGTCACCATCCGGCGGGAGGATGTGCTGCGCATCGGGGAGACGCCCGACGAGGGCCTGTGGGTCAGCACCGGGTTGGAAGAGGAAGACGGCCTGACTGTGCACATCCCGCAGGAGGTGGAGGACTACCCGCAGGTCAGGGAGGTGCTCAGCACCTGGGCCGAGGTGGAGGAAGTGCCCTCACAGGCGGCACCGCGTGTGCCTGGCTGGGCCTGGCTGGCCCTCTTCCTGATCGCCTACGGAGTGGTGCTGCTGGTCAACAGCCTGTGGATCGTGCTGCCGGTAGGCATCCTGCTGATCGGCTTCAGTGTGTATATCGGCATCGCGATCCTGCGCAACCCGAACTTCGAGACGCCGGTCAAGCTGGGTACCGTGCTGCTGGCCCTGCTGATCCTCTCGGTGATCGGCCGCATCGGCTTTCTGGTGGCCGCCCCGTGAGCACTGTCTACACCCTCAGCGAGGCGACACTGGCGGCGATCCGGCGCGATCTGACCCGCCAGTTGAGGATCAGCGCGGCGGTGGCGCTCGGGATCGGGCTGGCGATCTTCGGCGTGATGAGCATCTTGGGTATGCTCACGCTGCCCCTGCGGCTCCTCGCGCTGGCGATCTATGCGGCGTTCATGGTCATCGCCGGGTGGTACTTCCACAAGGTGCAGCGCGAACGCTGGCAGCTGTATCGCATCACGTTGGATGAGGACACCATCACACGCGAGGAGGGCGGGCGCAACACCCTCATCGTGCACCGCGATGACATCACCGCCATCTACGAGATCCCGGAGGGCGGCATCCTGATCCGGACGGACCGCCGCCGCAAGACGATCTACGTCTCCAACGACCTCGACGACCTGCCGGCGATCCGCGAGCGGCTGGCCGCATGGCGCGACTTCGATCCGCTGCCGCGCTAACCGGATAGCACGCCGCATCCCGTACGTTATATTTGAGAAGCACACAGGAGAAACACCCCATGACCGTAACCGCCGCCCCCCGATCCGCTGAGGCCCGCTTCCCGACCGGTGATGCGGTCGCCAATATTACCCTGCACCTGGAAGAAGTCGCCGCTAACCACCCTGACCGCCCCGCCATCATCACGACGCAGGGCCAGCTGACATTCCGTGAGCTGCTGGATGCCGCCGACCAGATCGGGCGCGGGCTGCTTGCCTCCGGCATTGAGCGCGGCATGCACACCGTGCTGCTCGTCAGCCCTGGCCTGGACTTTTTCGCGTTGGCCTTCGGCATGTTCCGGGCGGGCGTGGTGCCCGTCATCATCGACCCGGGCATCGACCGCGCCGCGCTCAAGCAGTGCATCGCCGAATCCGAACCGGAGGCCTTTATCGGGGTGCCGCGGGCCCACCTGGGCCGGATCCTGTTCGGCTGGGGCCGGGAGACCACCCGGACGCTGGTCACTGCCGGGCGGCGCTTCGGCTGGGGGGGCTATACGCTCGACCAGATCAAGGCGGCAGGCGCGCAGCGGCCCCCGCTGACCGTCGATACGCGCGCCAACGAGACCGCCGCTATCGTGTTCACCAGCGGCTCGACCGGCATTCCCAAGGGCGTGATCTACCAGCACGGCAACCTGCACGCCCAGATCCCCATGCTGCGCGAGACCTACGGCTTCCAGCCCGGTGAGGTGGATCTGCCCACCTTCCCGATGTTCGCGCTGTTCGACCCGGGGTTGGGCATGACCAGCGTCATCCCGGATATGGACTTCACCCGCCCCGCCGATGTGGACCCGGAGATGATCCTTGATCTGGCGCGGCGCTATGAGGCGACCAACATGTTCGGCTCCCCGGCGCTGCTGAACACCGTCAGCCGCCACGGCAAGGCCTTCCCTGCGTCCATGAAGCGCGTCGTCTCCGCGGGGGCACCTGTGCCCGCCGAAACGTTGGAACGGATGCAGGCCATCCTGCCGGACGATGCCCGTATCTGGACGCCTTACGGAGCCACTGAGGCGCTGCCGGTCGCCTACATCAACAGCGATGCGATCCTCGCCGAGACCGCCGAGAAGACCCGTCAGGGCGCGGGCGTGTGCATCGGCTATCCGGTCGAGCATGCCGACGTGCGTGTGATCACCATCACCGATGAGGCCATCGACGTGTGGGACGACTCGCTGGAAGTGCCCAGCGGCACCGTCGGCGAGATCACGGTCTTCTCCCCGACCTCGACCGTGGGCTATTACAACCGCGATGAGAAAACCCGCCTGGCGAAAATCCGCGGGCCGCAGGGCGAGATCATCCACCGCATGGGCGACCTGGCCTACTTCGATGAGCAGGGGCGGCTGTGGTACTGCGGGCGCAAGTCCCACCGGGTGCAGACCGCGTCCGGCACGCTGTTCACCATTCAAGTGGAGCAGGTCTTCAACACGCACCCGGCCGTCTACCGGACCGCGCTGGTCGGGGTGGGGGAGACCCCCGTGCTCCTCGTTGAGCTGGAAAAGCACGCCGCCGACGCCGACCGGGCGATGGTCATCGCGGGCTTGGAGACGATCGGTGCGCAGCACGACCACACGCGCAGCATCGAGACCTTCCTGTTCCACCCCGGCTTCCCGGTCGATATCCGCCACAACTCCAAGATCTTCCGCGAGAAGTTGGGCCCGTGGGCGGCGGAGCAGTTAGGCCGCTAACCGGGGGGGGCCGGTCATCTAACGGAAAGACTGGCCTTCTCTAACGTGCCTTAGATGCCGTTATGCATAGAGTACCTAGAACGGTACAATAGCGCGCATGATTAAACGGGCCGCACAGAGAATCCGCAGGTTGTTCAAACGCCCACCCGATCCCTACGCCAGGCTGATGGCACGGGTTGAGCTCACACGCGGCGACCTGGCCATTGACTGCGGGGCGAACGTCGGCAAAGTGACGCGCCACTTCGCCCGGACGGGTGCCACCG
Organism: Chloroflexota bacterium; assembly: GCA_010092885.1. GTDB lineage: Bacteria > Chloroflexota > Anaerolineae > Aggregatilineales > UBA3940 > TC-195. The sequence continues at coordinate 8,380 of JAADYX010000061.1, forward strand.
TGCACGCCTTTGAGCCGAACCCGTACGCCTTCGCTGAACTGCAAGCCCGCTGCGGCAGAATGCCCAACGTGCATCTATATCAGCAGGGCGTGCACACGCAGGATACAACCATGAAGCTGTACCTGCATGAGTTCGCCGCAGACGATCAGGTCGGGTGGAGCCAGGGCTCCAGCATGTTGGACTTCAAGAGCAACATCAATCCGGAGACCTATGTGGACGTTCCCGTCGTGGATCTGGTGCGCTTTATCGAGGGGTTGGGCCAGCGCGTCGCCGTGTTGAAGATGGATGTGGAAGGCGTCGAGATCCCGATCCTCAATGCGCTGATCGACACGGGCACCATCCACCGCATCGACCTGCTGCTGTGCGAACTGCACGATCACCGCGTGCCTGAGCTCAAAGACGATGCCGACGCGCTGCGCGAGCGCATCGCAGCGGAGAACCTCACTCACATCAAGTTCGATTGGATCTGAGATATGAGTACAGAAAGCACAACAACCGCGCTTGTGACGGGCGGCGGCGGCTTTGTGGGGCGTGCGCTGGTTAAGCGGCTGCTCGGCATGGGGATGGCGGTGCGCAGTTTTGCCCGTGGTGACTACCCCGACCTGCGCGAGATGGGTGCCGAAACGGCGCGCGGCGATCTGGCTGACCCGCATGCCGTCAAGGCGGCAGCCGCCGGCTGTGATGTGATCTTCCATGTGGCGGCCAAAGCAGGCGCGTGGGGCTCGGTGGAGTCCTTCTACAAGCCGAACGTGACCGGCACCTCCAACGTGCTGGCCGCCTGCCGGGAGCACGGCATCCGGAAGTTAGTGTACACCAGCACGCCCAGCGTAGCGACGGGCCGCCGTGCCATCGAAGGTGCGGACGAGTCTGTAGGGTACGCTGAACAGTTCGACAGCCCCTACGGCGAGACCAAAGCCATCGCCGAGCGGATGGTGCTCGCAGCCAACGGTGACGATCTGGCGACGGTGGCGCTGCGCCCCCGGCTGATCTGGGGTCCGGGCGACACACAGATCTTCCCGCGCATCGTGGAGCGTGCCCAACGCGGCACGCCCATCAAGATCGGCACGCCGCCCATCCTGATCGACACCACCTACATCGACAACTGCGTGGACGCGCACATCCTCGCCTACCAGAAGCTTGATATCGGGGCGGCCTGCGCGGGCAAGGCGTACTTCATCAGCAACGGGGATCCGCGCGATGTGGGCGAGATCATCGACCGCATGTGCGCCGTGGCCGGGGTCGACGCCCCAGCCCAGCGCATTGGGCGCGGCGCGGCCCTGACCGCCGCGGGCCTCATCGAGATGACGTGGCGTCTGCTGCGCCGCGACGGCGAACCGCCGCTCACCCGGATGGTGGTGTTGGGGCTTTCCACACCCAACTACTTCGATATTTCCGCCGCCCGCAAGGAACTGGGCTACGAGCCCAAGGTCGGCATTGAAGAAGGGTTCGAGCGGCTGGCGGCGTGGTATCAGGCGCAGTAGCCTCTAGCTTGGCTGAGAAGCACACACCGCCGGAGCTTCATGACTCCGGCGGTGTGTGTTTGTCGTCTATTGGAGTCTGGCTTACAGACCGACGAGAGCATAGCGGCCAAGCAGGCCAGCAAGCGGCGTGACGAACAGCGCAAGGACAAACAAGGTCGGCAGGTGCTTCTTCATGGGTGATTCTCCTGGGTGGATAGGGATAACTTACTTTACGAAAACAGCATACAGGATAGTGAAACCTGAGTCCAGAGCAAAGTCTAGTACTTAGGTCCTATTTAGTTTTGCGTTACGATAAAGGTGGGATTTCGGTCAGCCACCACACCGAGAACAGGTGCAGTCGGCGGCGTGGGCGGCGCGGTCTTGACGGGCCATCGCGATGATATCGGCCTGTGGCACGAAATCGTCGGGCATATCGCGCATCGTAAATTGGATGTACAATGCAGTAATGCGCTCGTCGTCGAGGCCTTCGGCGCGCAGCACCCGCCGCATACCATCGATGCGGGTGGGGTCGCCGCCGCGGGCCACCGCCTTGAACTGCTCGAGCAGGCAGTCGAGGCGGCTCTGGCGGAAAGGCGTTTGGTCAGGCATCAGGCGGCTCTACTGGTCCATGTACGTGGCCCGCTGAGTATGGCACACGCGCCGGCCGGCTGCCAGCACACACATAAGGAGACACACATATGCTTCGTCGAACCTTGCTCATCCTAACGCTGATTCTCACTGCGACGGCCTTCACACAGACCGCCCGCGCCGGTGTGACCGTGCAGTCCGGCATAACCAAGGTGCTTGATCCCAACGGCGGTGAGCACGTCTCCATGGTTTTGGACAGCAGCGGCAGCCCGGTGATCGCCTACTACGATCCCGTCGACTCCGATCTGGAGTTCATCCACTGCGGCGATCCCCTGTGCAACACCATGACCACCCGGACTTTGGCCTCGGCCGGGTTGGTTGGCATGTATGCCTCCATCCAGCTTGACTCAAGCGATCGGCCGCGCATCGCCTACCAGGATTCGACCAACAATGCCGTGAAAATTGCCATCTGTGCGGATCCGACCTGTGCCAGCGTGTCCCTCGTGACCTTGGATTCAGGAGATATCTTCGCGGGCCGCTTTGCGGATCTGGCTCTGACAGCCGCCGACCATCCTGTTGTGGTGCACGCCACGACGACAGCCATCACGGTCGCCGTGTGCGGGGACCCGGTATGCAGCAGTGTGGCCAACCACATCGCCGTACCGAAGACCGGCGGGCTTGAGCTCACCGAGACCTCCCTTGCGCTGACCTCGCAGAACTGGCCGGTCATCGCCTTTTTTCAGGAAGACAACAGCGCCAACAACAACGAAGACGTCAAGCTGGCGGTATGTTTCAATCCGATCTGTGGGTCGGTGACGGTCACCGACATCGACCTGACCGGCTTCCACGCGGGCCATACGGAGCTCGTCCTGACGGATGAGGATCTGGCCCGGCTCACCTACGTGCAGCAAAGCGGCGATGACGATGTCCGTGCGGTGTACTGCAACGACCTGATCTGCAGCAACCCGGAGATCACCGCGTTTGAAGCGGCAAGCAGCTCGGCCTATGCCAGCATCGCCCTTGATTCAGAGGACAACCTCGCAGCCGCGTATTACACGGGCACCCTGCAGATCAGGTTGGTCACCTGCGCAGAGGAACCGCCCTGTGAGCGGCGCACAGTTGACGCCGGGTTGAGCACGCCCGCGCCTCCTGTGCCGGTGGCCCTGGCGTTGGACGCTGCCAACAACGCGGTGATCGTCTACGAGATGGACGGCCAACTGCGCCTGTACCGTGAGGTCGACACGTTGGGCAACGCGGACTTTGAGCTGGGCTTCAGCCCGTGGACGTTGATCGCACGCGGCGGGGGGGATGGCCGC
>JAADYX010000062.1 GCA_010092885.1 Chloroflexota bacterium
GCGATGCCGACATCCTCGTGGATGAGGCCTGCCCAGAAGTTCTGTGGGTTGCGCGCGTCAACAATGTTCAGCAGGCGGATTCCGCCCTCAACCACCGCGCGTTCGCCAGGCATAAGATAATAGTGAACCGTGCCCTCCCCATCGGGAATGGGGGTGAGCGTCTCTGGCGTGCCGAGCGCCCAGCGCCACGGATAATCCGTCAGACAGGTATCGCAGTTGATGCCCACCCGCCACACGCCCGATTCCTCATAGAAGCCGGTAGCGGAGTACAGTTCGTCCTGATCGTAGACATAGCCAGGGGCGGGCCCCGTTGTCCGGATGGGCGAGTCGCCGTAGTTCTCCACCGTCAGCGTGAAGGTCAGCACGTCGCCGAGAACCACCGTCTCGGATGAAAAGCGCACCGTGTCACCGGTCGGCTGGCCAACGATCTCGGCAAACGGCACACCGCCGTTCTCAATGGTCAGCGGGGCGGTGCGTGTAACGCGCTGGCCCTCGGCGTCTTCCGCAACGACCTGCACCGTATAACTGCCATCAGGCGGCGGGTCAGAGCCGTTGTCGATACCGCCATCGTATTCAAAGCTGTGGCGGCCCGGCTCTCCCGGCGTGCGCCCGCCTTCAAACGCGGGGATGAAAACGCTGTCACCCTCCTCGTCGATCAGGAAGACACTGAGTTCGGCAGCTTTGGGCACAAACACGTTGATCTCCACCCGGTCGTCGATGCCATCCTGATTGGGTGTGAACACGGATGGCGAGACGGTGAACTCAAAAAGGTCCGGCAGTTCGGAGTCGCCAGCCTGCACGCTGAGGGTGCCTGTCGCCTCATCCACCCGTCCGGTGAATGTATCCTCAGCCGTGATGGTCCATGTGTAGGTACCATCCGGGATGAGGCGCGCCTCCACCGTGCCATTGACCGTCTCGCCGGGCAGCGTATAGCCGTCCACAATGCCGCTGAACAACACCGCGTAGTCGCCCGGTGGCCGGATCTCGCGGTTGCGGAAGACGTATTCGGTGCCGTCGCCGGCACGCAGGGTGATCGACACACGGGCCTCGCGCCGTATCCGGTAGGCGATGCTGGTCAGGTCAGCGTCGCCATCGGCGTTCGGCGTGATGGCATCCAGGCTGAAGCTGGCTTCGACCAGCACCGGGCCGCGCGGACGGCTGACCAGGTAGCCGAGGCTCAGCAGCACGGTGAGTGTGGTCAGACTGAAGATAATGACAAGCGGACGCGCGAGTCGCAATCGGCTCTCCTTAAAAGCAAAATCCAGTTTACCGCGCGAGTCTAACAGCGGCCTCACGGGCTGACAACTCCCTCCCCCACCTGCAGCGTGCCCAGCAGGATGGAGTCGCCGCCACCTTCGGCCAGCAGGCGGCGGCCGGTCAGTGGATTGACAATGCCAACGCGAACCTCATAGCGGCCCGGCGGCACACCCGTCAGATCGACCCGCCGCCGGTCAATGAGCGTGTCATCCGGGCTGAGTGCCGCCGTCGAGCGAAGGCCGTTGGCGGGCGGGCCTTCCTGCCGGGCGACGGGCACATTGGCCTGCGGCGGGACCACCTCCACAAACAGACGGAACTCGCTGTTCGTCGGCTCGTCAAGCGCCAGCGACACGGCTACCGGCAGCGACGATCCGGCGGACAGGCTGGTTTCCGTAGGCGAATAGCACAGCGTGAAGGGATCGATGCGTTGGCAGGCATCGAACGCACCGGCCTCTATCTGCTGGAACAGGTCCAGAGTCAGCACCACATCGTACCGGCTGCCGCCGTCCCAGGCGGCGTTTTCCAGGAGCCAACGCCCGGTGGGGTTGCCGCGGCTTTCGACCGGGTTCTCGAAGGTGACAAACCAGACTCTGTTGTGTGTGTCAAGCAGGGCGTCGAGGCCCTCGGGAACGGCCAACACCTCGACGACGCGCATATCCGGCACCGGGAACCCCGGCGGCAGGTTCGCCGCGAGCAGACCGGGCTGCCAGGCATGCGTCGCGATGAGCACATCGCCCGGTTGGGCGCGTGCCTGCAGATCGGCGGCCAAGGGCATGATGTCAGGTTCGGGCGGCGGGGCATCGTAGAGGGCAGCAAGCCCCGCCCCGAGGGTGACCACGAGCAGGCCCCATGTGCCCAGATGGCGCACCTTGAACAGCGTGAGGGCGGCCCCGGCCAGCAGGCACATACCCGGCAGCACAAAGGCGAACAGCTCGGGGATGGGAATCCGCAGCAGCAGCGCCGCGGCAGTAGGACCGGCCACCCAGACCGGCAGCGCCAGCCGTGCCCCTTCCGAGCGGAGCTGGGCGATGCCAACCACAGCGAGAATCCACACCGTGCCAGCCAGCGCCCAGGATGCACCGCGTTCCGGCGGGAGGCCCAGGATGAGTTCTGCGCCAAAGGGCAGAACGTGGTCAAGCGCGGTGATCTCAGGGAGACGTTGGAGGGCTAATCCGCGGCGCATGGAACCCCACGCACCCAGCAGCACCGGGATCCACAGGCCGAACCCCACGGCCAGCGCGCCCCCCCACATCAGGAGTGCCCTGCCGCGCTCAGCTGGAGCAAGCAAGGCATGCAGCGCGATCAGCGCGGCGAGAAGACCGGCGGCCATCCATCCGGCGGGAAACAGGCCGCCCGCAACGCATGCCGTCAAGAAGACGGGGATCGCCCTGACCCACAGGCCGTCGCGAGGCTCTGCTTCCAAGAGGACGAACCACAGCACGGCCAACAGCAGAACCGCAGCCTGAACCAGCATCGCCGGGCTCACCGTGCGGCTGAGCGCGACATGGCCCGGCATCAGGGCGATCAGCACGCTGGCGAAGCGCACAGCGGGGCGAGCCATCCCCACAGCCAGACCGAGGCGGGCTGTCAGCGCTGCGACAATCACGCCGAGAAAAGCACTCAGCACGCGCGCGCCGAAAGCCGTCAGACTGAACAGGCCGCTGAAGCCCGCCAGCAGGGCGCTATATGCCGGGGCCTCAATCGAGGGCAGTGCATAAGTCAGAGGCAGGATGCGCGCCAGGTCGAGGCCGCCAGTCAGAGCGTAGCCCTCAGCCAGGGACAGCGGCACATCGGTGAGGCCGAGGAGACGCACAGCAAACGCAATCAGAAGAACCGGTGTGAGAAAACGCATGAGGGCGAGTATAGAATGTTGCGATCCGGCCCGCAATGCTGGAAGATGTTGATCCACAAAAGGGAGGAGCAGGACGTATGAATATCGGCATTATAGGCTACGGGCGCTTTGGCAGGTTCTGGGCGGACGTGCTGAAAGAGGCGCACACCATCACAGTAGCGGATGTTGTTCCCGTCGAGCCTGCGCCCGGCGTGACGGCTGCCACGGTCGAGGCGATCTGTGCGGAGGCGGATACCATTTTCCTGTGCGTGCCGATCAATGCGGTGCGTGAGACCGCAGAACGGATCGCGGCGCTGCTGCAGCCCGGCACGGCGGTTCTCGATACGTGCTCAGTCAAGGTGCAGCCCGCCAATGTGATGTTGGAGACGCTGGCCCCGTGCGAAGGAATCGACTTGATCGCCACCCACCCCATGTTCGGGCCGGACTCCGGCGCCCACGGGCTGGAAGGGCTGCCGGTCGTCATGCACCCGCTGCGGCGTACAAACGGAGCGTACAGCGAATGGCGGGATATCTTCACTGCAATGGGATTAAGCGTTGTGGAGATGACTCCGGACGAGCACGACCATATGGCAGCGTACAGCCAGGGCATCACGCATTACATCGGGCGCATTCTGGGCGAGTTGGATCTGCAGGAAACACCCATTGATACAAGTGGCTATATGCTGCTGCGGCACGTAGTGGAACAGACATGCAACGACTCATGGGAGCTGTTCACCGATCTCCAGCAGAGCAATCCGTATACGGGCGAGATGCGCATCCGGTTAGAGCGTGCGCTCGATGCTGTATACAGTCAACTGCTGCCGCCGCGAGCCGATCCTGAGACGGTGTTGATCGGGCTGCAAGGGGGCCAGGGCAGCTTCAATGAGGAGGCCTGCCGGGCGTACTGCCAGGCCAACGACATCGAGCCGTTCCGGATGATGTACCTGTACACGACCGATAAGGTGCTTGATGCCCTGCATCGCGGCGAAATCGACCACGGCATCTTCGCGCTACAGAACGCGCGCGGCGGCATCGTCCGTGAGACCATTGACAGCCTGAGCCGCCAGCGTTGCCAGGTGGAAGCGTTTTTCGATATTGTCCTCAGCCACTGCATTATGCACCATCCGGAGGTGGACTTCAGGGAAGTCACCACGATCATCTCGCATCCGCAGGCGTTCGCGCAGTGTACCAACACCCTCCAGGAGCGTTACGGCCACATCCCGCTAACCGTCGGGCAGGGCGACATGATCGACCAGGCGTTGTGCGCACGGCACATCGCTGATGGCATCCTCCCGCCGACCACGGCGGTGCTTGCGCCACGTGTATGCGCCGAACTCTACGGGCTGACCATCCATGATGAGGGGCTGCAGGATCTCGGCAGCGACAACCTGACCACCTTTGTGTGGGCCAGCCGCCATGATTTCCGGTAAGGGCCGCCAGCGTGTATACTGACAACATGACCCTGCAGGAAGCTCTCGACGCGCTGGCCGCATTTGGCAATCCATACCTGACAGCCATCAAAGGCGAACGCCCGGCCGAGTGGGGGCTCAAGGGTGTGCGCGCCCTGCTCAGCGACCTGGGCGATCCCCATCTCGCGTACCCCACCTTCCATGTAGCCGGGACCAAGGGCAAGGGATCAACGGCGGCGTTCATTGCGCAGGGCCTGACCGAGTCGGGGCTGCGCACCGGGCTGTACACCTCGCCGCATCTGGAGAACTGGCGCGAACGGGTTCAGGTTGACCGCGCGTGGATCGCGGAGGACCAGCTGATCGCCATCGTGCAGGACATCCTGCCCTACGCACAGGCCTACCCTGACCTAACCTCCTTCGAAGTCACC
>JAADYX010000063.1 GCA_010092885.1 Chloroflexota bacterium
GACGACATGGCCGACGAGGACGACATGGCCGACGAGGACGACATGGCCGATGAGGACATGGCTGACCTGCCCGCCGATCCCTTCATTGATGTGGGTGTTCGCCAGGCGCTGGCCTATCTGATCGACCGTGACGAGATCATCGACCGCTCCGTGCAGGGCTTCGCCGATCCGCTGTACAGCCAGGTCCCTCCAGGCTTTTTGGGTGCCAACGAGGCCTTCCTGGATGTGTACGGCTCTGGGGCTGATGTGGCCGCTGCCGAAGAGCTGCTGCGTGACGCAGGCTACAGTGAGGACAACCCGCTGACCTTTGACCTGTGGTACCCGCCCGAGCATTACGGCACGTATGCCGCGCAGATCTTCCAGGTGCTTGAAGAGCAGTTCGAGGCGACCCCCTTGATTCAGGTGGAGCTGCAAACGCAGGAATGGAGCACCTATGTGGGTGCCGCCATCTCCGGCGAGTACAACATCAGCTACCTGGGCTGGTTCTTCGACTACCCAGATCCTTCAAACTATATTGAGCCTTTCGCGCTGTGCGATGCCACCATCGGCACGTTCTACTGCAGCGACGAGATGGACGGATTCTTGAACAGCGCCCGTGCATCCACCGATCAGGACGAGCGCGCCGACCTGTATGGTCAGGCACAGACGCTCTACGCTGAAGACGTGGTCACCATCCCGCTGACCCTGGAAACCGAGTACGTGGTGCTCAACGACGCCCGCGTGAGCGATGTCGTCATCGGCCCCGCGTTTGACTTCAACTACGAGCTGACTACGTTCGCTGACGGCGTGGAAGACACCAGCGACCTGCTCGTCGGCACCACCGACCAGGTCACCAGCCTGGACTACCAGGACGCCTACGCCGTGCACGACTGGGAACTGTTCCGCAACACCAACGTCGGCCTGTACATCTTTGAGCCGGGCACCGCGAATGTGGTTCCGGGCGTGGCCGCTGGCGATCCTGTCTTCGATGCTGAGGCGAACACCTACACCATCGAGATCGAAGAGGGCTGGCTCTACCCGGATGGCACCGAGCTTGTGGCCGGTGACTTCGTGCGGGCCATCGAGCGCGGCCTTGCTCTCGCTGAAGAGTCCGACGTGGCCAGCACCCTGCTGACCCCCTACGTGACTGGCGCAGAAGCCCCGGATGACCGCACCCTCGTGCTCAGCGTGGACGGCCCGATCGGCTTCTTCACCCAGCTGCTGACCAGCGCCGCCTACATGCCGGTGCCGGAAGGCGCATTCCCCGACGACAGCCTGACTCCCTTCCCCGATACGCTGGTGGGCGTCGGCCCGTGGCAGATCGTGGAATACACCGAGAACGAGCAGACCGTGCTGGAGCGCAACCCCAACTACCGGGAAGGCTTCCCGGAGGGTGCCCCTGAGCGCGTGATCATCACCTACTACCAGGATCCGCAGACCATGGGTCTGGCCGTTGAGAACGGCGAGATCGACGTGGCGTGGCGCATCCTTGGCCCCATCGAGGCCTCGCGCCTGGGTGAGGTTGAAGGCCTGACCGCCATCGACACGGGCGGCGGTTCCATCCGCTACCTGGTGATCAATCACATCGGCATCACGGCGGCTACCTCAGAAGAGTAGTCAAGCCACCGATCTGCAAACAACATGTAAGGCCCGTACACCAAACGGGCCTTACTGTTACTAAGGGGCTGTCTCATGGAATTCAATCCACTTACGGGCATCTGCCTGAGTGCTCTGCTTGTGGTCGCTGTGCTGGTTATTGTCGCCTTTGTGCGCGGCAGCGCCGGGCTGCGAACCTACATCATAACGCGGGTGCTGCTCACCATCCCGATGGTGTTTGTGCTGACCACCATCATCTTCTTTGTGATGCGCGTCATCCCGGGTGATCCGGTCACCAGCCAGCTGGGGCCGCGCGGCGGTGCGGAAGCCCGCGAGCGCATGACGCGCGAACTCGGCCTGGACCGGCCCATCGGTGTGCAGTACGTGGACTACATGACCGGCGTGCTGCGCCTTGACCTGGGCAATTCCCTGATCTTCGGCAACCGGCCCGTCGCTGAGGAACTGGGCGAACGCCTGCCCGCCACCCTGGAACTGATCGTGCCCTCGCTGCTGTTTGCCACGGGCTTCGGCATTCTGGGTGGGACCTTTGCCGCGCAGCGGCGAAAAACGGCGACAGACTACGGGCTCAGGCTGTTCAGCATTACCGCCTACTCGATCCCGGTGTTCTGGCTGGGGCTCATGCTGCAGATCGTCTTCAGCCTGCGCCTGGATCTGACGCCAGTCGCGGGCCGTATGGATGCCGTCATCGGCACCACGCTGGAACGCACCACCAACCTCTACCTCGTCGATTCGCTGATCACCGGCAACTTCCCGGCGTTCTTCAGCGCGCTGCACCACCTGATCCTGCCGGTGCTGTCGCTCGGCCTGATCCTTTCCGGCGTGTTCCTGCGCCTCAGCCGCATCAACGTGATCGAGGCCCTGACTGAAGACTACATCACCGCCGGGCGCGCGCGCGGCATCCCGGAGCGTGTGCTGACTTACAAACACGCGCTGGGCAATGCGTTCATCCCGATCATTGCGCTGATCGGGCTGCAGTTCTCCGTGCTGCTGGCCGGTGCCGTCCTGACAGAGACGACCTTCAGCTGGCCGGGCATGGGGCTCTACCTGATCGAACGCATCGGGCAGCGGGACTACACCGCCGTGCAGGGCGTGATCGTGGTCTTTGCACTCAGTGTGACGCTCATCAGCCTGATCACGGACATTATCTACGCCTACCTTGACCCGCGGGTCCAATATTAGGAAGGGAGACCGCTATGGCTACTGCCACAGCCGATGACCGCGCGGACTGGGAACGCGATCTGGACAGGGCCGGCTTTGTACGCCGCATCCTACGGGCGCGCCGCTGGTACGGTGCGGACTGGTGGTTCGTGGTGATCAGCAGCCTGATGCTGTTGTTCATCTTCTCGATGGCGTTCTTCCCGGGCGTCTATGCGCCTTATGACCCTCGTGAGGAAGTCGGGCCGGAGCTGCTGGCTCCGGGCGAGGCCCCGCCGAGCTTTGTGCTGGTTGGCCCGGCGGATGGCGCACAGACCCTCGACGACCTGACGGGGCGCGAGGCCCGGGTCGGCATTGTGCGCGGATCGCAGGCGGCGCAGGTGCTGCGCGAGCAGGTCGAGGCCCGGCAGGCGGAACTGCGCGCGGAAAACCCCGACATCATCCTGCGCCCGCGCAACGAGCGCTATGACACGCTGGAGCAGGCCATCGAGGGGCTGGCTGCGGGCGAGGTGCCTGTGGTGATCGGCCTGCGCGAAGAGATCGAGCCGTTGATCGAAGCGTACCCCGATCTGCAGATCGGGGCCGATGTCGCCGGGGAGAACACACAGCCCTTCGTACTGGGCACCAACTCCATCGGGCAGGACGTGTTCAGCCGGATCATCTGGGGCACACGCATCGCCCTGCTGATCGGGTTTAGCGCCGCGGTGGCTTCCCTGGTGATTGGTGTGCCGCTGGGTCTGATCGCGGGCTTCTGGTCGGGCTGGCTGGAGCGCGTCATGACGATCATCATGGACAGCCTGTACAGCTTCCCCGGGCTGATCCTGGCCATTGCGATCACCTCGGTGCTGGGGCCCGGCGTGCTGAACGTGATCATCGCGATTGCGGTGCTCTATGTGCCAACCTACTATCGCATTGTGCGCAGCCAAACCCTGAGCGTGCGTGAAGAAATGTACGTCGAGGCGGCCAAAAGTCTGGGTGCGCCGCCTTTGAGCACGCTGGTGCGTTATGTACTGCCGAACGTCATCCCGTCGGTGGTGGTCATCTTCAGTGTGAACGTGGCGGATGCCATCCTGACGGAGGCCGGGCTGAGCTTCCTGGGGTTGGGCCTGCCGCCGGATACACCCGACTGGGGCCTTGACCTGGCCTCCGGGCAGGATCTGCTGCAGCCCGCGCCGTGGCTGGTCACCTACCCCGGCCTGATGATCGTGCTGGTGGTGCTCAGCTTCAGCATGTTGGGCGAGAGCCTGTCGGAGATTCTCAACCCGCGCCTGCGCGAAAACTGACCGGAGGAGACCTGCATGGACAATGACATCCTGATGAGAGTGGAAGACCTGGATGTACGCTACAAGACGCGGATCGGGTACGTGAGCGCCTGCGACGGCATCAACCTCGATATCTACAAGGGTGAGGTGCTGGGCCTCGTCGGGGAGAGCGGCTCCGGCAAGAGCACGCTGGGCAAAGCCCTGATGCGCCTGCACCCGCGCAGCACCGTACAGACGGGGCATCTGTGGTTTGACGGCGATGACCTGATGGCCTACTCACCCCGGCAGATGCGGCGCATCCGCGGCGAGCGCATCAGCATGATCTTCCAAGATCCGATGACCTCGCTCAACCCGATCCAGCGCATCGCCGATCACATTACCGAGACGATCAAAACGCACCGCCCGCAAACCTCCGATGAGGCGGCCCGTGCCCGCGCCGCCGAACTGCTCGATGTGTTGGGCATCACACCGCGGCGGCTGGACGAGTACCCACACCAGATGTCCGGCGGTATGCGCCAGCGTATCATGATCAGCCTGGCACTGAGCCTCAACGCCGATCTGATCATCGCTGACGAGGCGACCACCTCGCTGGATGTGATCGTGGAGGCGCAGTTCATGAGCTTGCTCAAGGACCTGTGCCGCGAGTTCAACCTCACCATCCTGCTGATCACGCACAACATCGGGCTGGTGGCGCAGCTTTCCGACCGGGTGGCGGTGATGTACGGCGGGCGGCTGGCGGAGGTCGGCGATGTGGGCACGCTCTTCAAGGACCCCAAACATCCGTATACGCAGGGCCTTTTGGGCTCCGTGCCCAGCATCAAATTGCATGATAAGGATGAGCTCTACCGAATGGAAGGCTCCCCGCCCGACCTGATCGCACCACCTTCGGGATGCCGCTTCCATCCGCGCTGCCCGCACGCCATGCAGGTCTGTGTTGAGCAGCAGCCGCCGCTGGCGGAGGTCGAACCGGGCAACCCGGCGGCCTGCTGGCTGCACCACCCTATCCCGGAAGGCCACAGCGCTGAGCCTCTCCCTGACCGTCAGGAGGCCCCGGCATGACCGATGATGTTCTGGTCGATGTGACCGGCCTGAAGAAGTACTTCCCGCTGCAGCAGGGCATTGTCGCGCGGCTGCGCGGCGAGGATCCCGACTATGTGCGTGCCGTCGATGGTGTGACGTTTACCATCAAGCGCGGCGAGGTGCTCGGCCTGGCCGGGGAAAGCGGCTCCGGCAAGACCACCATCGGGCGCTTGGTACTGCGTCTGGTGGACGCGACCGAGGGCACCGTGTTGTTCGACGGCATTGACCTCAACGCACTGCCTGCCGGGCAGATGCGGCGGCTGCGCGCCCGTATGCAGCTCATCTTCCAGGATCCGATGGCGTCCATGAACC
>JAADYX010000006.1 GCA_010092885.1 Chloroflexota bacterium
ACAAACTGAAGTACGAATCCCTAAATTAAATAAACAAGCACAGGCTGATCGTGCGGCTGTTCGCCAGCGACGCCAACGCGTCCATGATCCAGCGGGCACGCCGCGGCCTGTACCCGCCCTCCATTGAGGAGGACATCAGCCCGGAGCGGTTGGAAGCGCACTTTTCCCAAGAGGCGGAAGGCTACCGCGTGCGCGACCACATCGGCCGTATGATCGTCTGGTCCGTGCATGACCTGGTGGAAAACCCGCCCTTCTCCAACCTGCACCTGATGAGCTGCCGCAACGTGCTGATCTACTTCCAGCGGCGGCTGCAGAAGCGCGTCTTCGCCCTGATGCAGTACGCCGTAGAACGCGATGGCATCCTGTTTTTGGGCTCGGCGGAAAGCCTGCCGGACTACGTCGATACGTTCACAGCGGTTGACAGCCGCCATCGCATCTACCGGCAGACGGGCGACGGACGCCAGAGCTGGACGCGGCTCGACCAGCCGCTGTTCACCCAACTGCCGGATCGCAGCCCGCGCGGACACGCGGACCGCGCGCCAGCGGAGGCCGACCTGGCACCGCAGGACGCACTGATCAAGCAGGGGCTGGCAGCCCACTTCAACACCAGCGGGGCCCTGGTCGATCAGGCGATGCAGGTCCGCTACACCTACGGCCAGATCTACCACTATCTGCGCGTGCTGCCGGGCCCGAACCGCCAACACAGCATCCTGGATATGGTGGTTGACGGCCTGAAGGACGAGCTGGCCACCGTCCTGTACCAGGCGTTTGAGACCGACAGCCCGGTCACGCGGCACGGTCTGCGCTTTGAGTCCAACGGCCGCGAGCACCACATCGACCTGAGCGTGCGCCTGGCTGCCCATGAAGACGGTGCCCGGCTGGGCGTGGTCATGTTCCAGCAGGTGCCTGAACCCGCCCCCGATCGCGCCACACAGGGCGATAGCGCGGCAGAGATCGCCCGGCTGGAAGCGGAGCTGGACGATACCCGCGCCGCACTGCACACCCTGACCCGCGCCCTGAAGGCCAAAGACGAGGATTTCATCGCGTCCATGGAGGAGATCCGGGCGGCCAGTGAGGAGTTCCGGATCAGCCAGGAGGAGGCGGAAACGACCCGGGAGGAGCTGGAGTCGCTCAATGAGGAGCTCAACACGCTCAACAACCAGCTCATCGCGCAGAACGACGAACTGACGGAGGCCAACAACACGCTGCACAACTTCCTCCAGTCCACCGAGATTGCGATGGTCTTCCTCAATCAAGCGTTGGCCGTGCGCGAATACACCCGCCGTGCCGCCGATATCTTCAGCCTGCGCCCGGCGGATGTGGGCCGCCCGCTGGGCGATATCGCCAACCGGCTGGTGGACGATGACCTGGAGCAGGATGCCTACACCGTGCTCAACAACCTGGGGCAGGTCGAAAAGGAGATCCAGACGCGCGATGACCGCTGGTATATCCTGCGCATCCGGCCCTCACGCACGGTGCAAAACGCGGTCGATGGGCTGGTGCTGACCTTCTCCGACATCACCGCGCAGAAGGACACACAGGCCGCCCTGCAGGAAACCGAAAGCCAGCAGCGTGCCCTGGCTGAGGCCGTCGAGGCGGAACGCAGCCGGCTGGCCACCGTGCTGGCCAACCTGCCCGTCGGCGTGTGGATCACCGATCGGGATGGCCGCGTGCTGGAGACCAATCCGCAGGCGCGGCAGATCTGGGCGGGGGAGACCCCCCTCTCGGAGAGCGTCGAAGCCTACCGCGAGTACCGCAGCTGGTGGCTGGATACCGGGCGGGAGATCCTGCCGGAGGAGCAGCCGTTGGCCCAGGTGCTGAAAACGGGCGAACCCGTGCTGGGCGTGGAGATGCGCATCCAGCGGTTTGATGGCACGACAGGCGTGATCCTCGCCTCCGCTGCCCCGATCATCGACCCGCTGCAGGACTTCATCGGTGCGGTCGGCATCGCGCAGGATATCACCGAGCGCCAGCGCACCCGCGACGCCATGCGTGAAAACGAACGCCAGCGCGAACGCCTGACCATCGTGGAGACGGAGCAGCGCCGCCTGCAGGCCGTGCTGGAAGACCTGCCCCTGGCCGTGTGGATCACGGATGACGACGGGCGCATCACGCATGCTACCCGGCAGTCGGATGTGATCTGGGGCAGCATGGCTCCCCACGCTGAGACCGTCGAGGCGGACCGGATCTATCCTCTCTACTGGCCGGATACCGGCGAGGAAGTCACCCCGGAGGAGCACCCGCTGGTCCGGGCGCTGGCCACCGGTGAGCGCGTGCCCTGGACGCGGCTGCACGTGCGGCGGCCTGACGGCGACACACGGATCGTGCTGTTTTCAGCGACGGCCGTTCAGGACGGGGATGGGCTGGCCGGGGCGGTTGGTGTGGGGCAGGACATCACGGATATCCACCACGTGCTGGAGCGGGTGGACTACCAGCGCCAGCTGATCAACCTCATCGAGAACGGCCTGCTGGTGCTCGATGGCGATCTGCGCGTGCTCACGGCCAACGCGGCGTTCTACGAGACCTTCCAGGTCAGCGAAGAGGAGACGGTGGGCACCCTGCTGACCGATCTGGGCAACGGCCAGTGGGATATCCCCGAGCCGCGTCGCTTGCTGACCGAAGTGCTGGCCGAACGCGAGATCGTGCGCAGCTACCGCGTGACGCATGAATTCCCCGGTTTGGGCCAGCGCACCATGATCCTCAACGCCCGGCAGATCGCCGAACTGGACCGCGTTCTTCTTGTGATTACGGATATAAGCAAGTAATATCTCTATAAAAGGGATCAACCCCATGCACACGCACGACATTATCGTTATCGGGGCCTCAGCGGGCGGGGTCGAGGCCCTCAGCCAGCTGGTAAGCGGCCTGCCTGCCGGAATGCGGGCCGCCGTCTTCATTGTGCTGCACATCGCCCGGCAGGGGACCAGCATGCTCCCCCAAATCCTCAGCGGCAAGGGGAACCTGCCCGCCGTGCATCCCGCTGACGGCGACCCCATTGAGCACGGCATGATCTACGCCGCGCCCAACGACCGCCATCTGCTTGTCGAAGAGGGGCGGGTGGTGCTCAGCCGCGGCCCGCGTGAAAACGGCTTCCGCCCGGCGGTTGATGCGCTGTTCCGCACCGCGGCGGAAGCCTACGGCCCGCGGGTGGTGGGCGTCATCCTGACCGGCCTGCTGGACAATGGCAGCGCCGGGCTGGTGCGCGTCAAGGCGTGCGGCGGCAAGGCGGTGGTGCAGGACCCGGCGGAAGCGCTGTTCGCGGATATGCCGCGCAACGCGCTGCGCGCCGTGCAGGCCGACTACGTGCTGCCGCTGGCGCAGATCCCGGCGGTGTTGGCCCAACTGGCGGCAGACCCGGTGCCAGCCGCCGCAGACAACCCCGGCCACAACGCGCAGCCCGGCCCGCCCGATGCCATCTACACGCAGGCGGCGGGCAGCGTCACCGGCCTAGCGTGCCCGGAGTGCGGCGGTGTGCTCGTAGCGTATCAGGGTGGGGCGGCGGGCGACCTGCGGCGCTTTGAGTGCCACGTGGGGCATCGCTATTCGCTGCACTCCATGCAGGAGCAGCACGACCGCGCCACTGAGGCCGCCCTGTGGGCCGCCGTGCGCGCCCTGGAAGAGAGCCGGTCCATGGCGCGCCGCCTGCAGCAGGCCGCCCGGCAGGCCAACAACGATGAGGCCGCACAGGCACAGGCGGCCCGTGCCCAACAGGCCGAACAACACGCTGAGACCATCCGGCAGATCTTGTTGGGCCGCACGTAAACACCCATCAATGCAAGGTGCACCATGACTGGCAACACAAACGTCGACCGCACCAACTTTCCTGTAGTGGCCCTGTGCGCCTCCGCCGGGGGGCTGGAAGCCTACCAGACCTTCTTCGATGCGATGCCCTCTGGCAGCGGCATGGCCTTCATTGTTGTACAGCACCAGCACTACCAGCAGGGCAGCATCCTGAACACCATTATCCAGCGCGGGACCCCGATCCCTGTGCTGCCCATTGGCAGCGCCATGCCCATTGAGCCGGACCACATCTATGTGCTGCCCTCCGGCTTTGAGGCTGCGATCCATGAGGGGCGGTTCGAACTCAAGCAGATCACGCATGGTTCCGGCTGGCCCGCCACCATCGACCGCTTCTTGGAATCGCTGGCCCGCGATCAGGGCGAGCGCGTGGCGGCGATCATCCTGTCCGGGGCTGGGTCGGATGGTGCGGCGGGCACTGACGTGGTCAAGGCGATGGGCGGCATGGTGATCGCCCAGGATCCGGAGACGGCCACCCAGGCGATGATGCCGCTCAGCGTGATCGAAGCCGGGCTGGCCGATGCCGTGCTGCATCCGGCCCTGATGCCGGGGTACCTGTTTGAGGCATTTCGGATTGGCGCGCCGCTGCCGCCCACCGACAGACCGTTGACGTGATCAGCGAGGCGGACCTGTACCGCCTTGTGCGGCGGCTGCGCCGGCAGACGGGTCGCAGCTTTGAGGAGTACAAGACGAGCACCATGCGGCGGCAGACGGCACGCCGCATGAGCACCCTCCAGCTTGAGTCCGTGGATGCGTACATGGCCTACATGGACGACCATCCGGAGGAAGCCGACCGGCTGACCCACTATCTGCTGATCAACGTGACGGGGTTCTTCCGCGATCCGGAGGCCTTCGAATCGCTGAAGCGCAACGCGCTGATGCCGCTGCTGCAAACCATGGATATCGATACCATCTTCCGCGCGTGGGTGCCCGGCTGTGCCACCGGCCAGGAGGCGGTATCCATCGCCATCCTGATCCACGAGTGCCTGCGTGAGCTGGACATGCCCGACATGGAGGTGCGGATCTTTGCCAGTGATGCCAACCGCGACCTTGTGCAGCAGGCGCGCCGGGGCGTGTACCCGGCCTCGATCCACGAGGAGATAAGCGCGAACCGGCTGCGCGATCACTTCCAGGAGGAAGAGGACGGCTACCGGGTGCGCAACCACATCACCCGCATGATCATCTGGTCGGAACACAATTTGGTGGAGCACCCGCCGTTTTCCCAACTGCACCTGATCAGCTGCCGCAACGTGCTGATCTACTTCCAGCGGCGGCTGCAAAACCGGGTCTTATCCCTGTTCCACTTCGCGCTGCGCCCGGAGGGCATCCTCTTCCTCGGTTCATCGGAGACGATGCCCTTCTCCAGCGATGAGTTCGCAACGGTTGACAGCAAGCAGAAAATCTACAGACGAGCAGCGGGCATATCCCGGGCGTGGCTCCAGCTGGACCAACCGCTCTTCCGGGAGCTGCCCATGCACACGGAGGAAGCTATGACCTCAAAGAGGTCGCGTGAGCACGGCGATGGCGACTACAAACTGCGGATCGTCAAGGATATGCTGGTTGAGTATTACGACCCGACCTGCATCATCGTGGACGAGAACTACCACATCCGCTATTCCTATGGGGAGGTCGACCGCTATCTGCGCGTGGTGCCCGGGGACAACATCCAGTACAACGTGCTGGAAATGGCGCGCGAGGGGCTGGATGCCGATCTGACCATCGCGCTGCATGAAGCCTTCACGGATGACGATGAGACGATCACCCGGCAGGGCGTGTGGGTCAAAACCAACGGCGACGAGCGCATCATCGACCTGGTGGTCAAGCCGATCCGTGACAACCAGCTGGGCAACCGCCTCAAGCTGGTGATCTTCCACCTGAAGATGATGGGCACTGAGCTGCGCTCCACCGAACCGATCACGGATATGGCGGAGGACGAACCGAACGCCGTGATCACCCGGCTGCGCCAGGATCTCAAGCAGACGCAGGATGTGCTGCAAAGCACCACGCAGGCGCTGCAGGCCAAAAGCGAGGAACTGACTACCTCTATGGAGGAGATCCGCTCGGCCAATGAGGAGGTGCAGACCACCAATGAGGAACTGCGCACCTCCAAGGAGGAGCTCGAGTCGATGAACGAGGAGCTCAACACGCTCAACACGCAGCTCACCGACCAGAACCACGAGCTGACCCGCGCCAAAAACACGCTGCACAACTTCCTCCAGTCCACCGAGATCGGCATGATCTTCCTCGACCAAAACCTGCGGATCCGCGAGTATACCACCGCTGTGACGAACATCTTCGGGCTGCGGCGCAGCGACCTGGGCCGCCCGCTGGGCGAGATCGCCGCGCAGGTGATCCACGAGGATCTGATGGCCGATGCCACTTTCGTGCTCGATACGCTCAAAAGCGTGGAGAAGGAAGTCCGGGCTACCGATGGCAGCTGGTACAACCTACGCATCCGCCCGTACCGGACCACGAGCAACGTCATCGATGGGCTGGTGCTGACGTTCACCGATATCAGCGTGCAAAAGCAGGACCAGGCCGATACCGGGCCGACCGCCTATCTGCGGGAGGTGGGGGTCACGCTGGACCAGATCCTCATCGAGCTGGACAGCGATCTGCGGGTGCAGCACGCCAACCCGCCCTTCTACGCGGCCTTCGGCCTCACCGAGGAGGAGACGGTCGGGCAGCGGCTGTTGGATGTGGGCGGCGGCCAGTGGCGCATCCCGGCACTGCAGGAGCTGCTGACCACGATCCTGCCTGACGAGGAGACGGTGCACGGCTTCGAGTTGACGCATGACTTCCCCGGGGAGGGCCGGCGGCGTCTGCGGATCAACGCGCGCCGGGTCCCGGAGTTGGAGCGGATCGTGCTGGTGATCGCCGATCAGGCTGAGTGAGCGAGGGCTTGCTCAGCCCGTCACGGGCACTGCACCAGACCCTGAGCCCACAGGCAGCCGCCGCAGACGGGCGCATCCGCGATCTCGGTGCAGTCCTCGCGGTTCTCGGCGAAGCGGTGGCAGCCTGCGCAGAACACGCACCCGGAGTAGTTGAAGTCGATCACATCCTGGCGGAAGGTGGCCATGTCGGCCCATAGGGTGGGCAGCGGCGTCTGGCTGATGTTGCCCGCCGAGTGATGGTGCACCACGCGCGGGCGCCCATGGATGTATTCGGTGTGGGTGTGCAGCATATCCAGGCAGGGGCTCAGTTCACCATCCCAGCGCAGGGCGGCGTAGCCGTCATGCACAAAGCGGCAGTACTCGTCACGCGCGCCCAGATCGGCATCCAGCAGGCTGACCGACATCCGCGATTGGAACACGCTCGCCAGTGCGGGCACCGTTGCCGCGCCGACATCCATCTTGGGCAGGCTGATGTTGATGCGGGCATCCGACGAGGTGTAGTGGCGGGTCGCGATGGAGCGCTCGTAGAGGATCTCCTGCTCCATCTCCGGTGTATGCGGCACCAGGTTGGAGACGATGATCGCTGTCGCGCCGATGCTGGCGGCCAGCCGGGAGAGCTGCGGAATATCGTCGACGTTGCGCTTCATGGCGACAAACGCGATCGCCACTTGCGGGTCGGCGCTGCGGCCCTTCAGCTGGATCTTGATGCGGCGCAGGCGGCGCATGTTGGCCAGCACCTCAGGCAGTTTGCTGCCCAGCCGGATATCGGCGTAGCTTTCCGGGCGGACGCCGTCAATGGAGACGACCACGCGCCGCACGCCTGCTTCCACCACGGCGCGGGCCAATGGCTCATCGAGCAGGGTACCGTTGGTGGTGAACTCCACCTCAGCGCCTGCTGCCCGCGCGGCACGCACCATCCGCAGGAAGGCCGGGTGGCTGGTCGGTTCGCCGTAGCCCGCCAGGTGCAGCACCGGCATGCGCGGCAGGCCGGCGAGCTGGTCCAGCAGGGTGTAGAACGTCTCCTCTGGCATCAGGCCGGTGGGTTCGTCCAGCGTGTTGAGCATGCACATCCGGCAGGCGAGGTTACAGCGTGAGGTGATCTCGACGTAGAGCTTGGTGAGGTCCATGGTTTCCCATCCTTTTTGACCATCATAGGGTGGAATAGGGGCGGTTCCCAGTGTGCATCCTCACGCGGTTAAGCGCCGTATGTCATCTATTCAGGTGCCCACCCAACAGAGCTACACCCGATGCCAGCAGGCCCCTTGACACCAGCCAAAGCGCGATGCTATACTGGTGGAAACTGAAAGAACCGAGTGAGTTTCCAAAGTGGGAATAGACGAACGCATTGATGAGGTGGCCTGGGCGCTGTTCGCGCAGCATGGGTATGCCCGTGTCACCATGGACGACCTGGCCGCTGCGTTGGGCATCAGCAAGAAGACGCTCTACAACGCGATCCCCGGCAAGGCGGAACTGCTGCACCGGCTGGTACAGGCACGCCTCGAGGAGGCCGCCGCTGAGACCGCCGCCCTGGTGGACAACCCCGATCTGAGCAGCGCGGAGAAACTGCGCGGCCTGCCTCGCTACGCGCTCAGCCAACTGGGCGCAGTCCAACCGGTGCTGCTGGAGGATATCCGGCGGCTGGCACCGGATACCTGGGCGCTGATCGAGGCCGCGCGCGACCGCCTCATCGCGGACCGGGTGGGGGCGGTCATCCGGGCGGGCATGGCGTCCGGCGATCTGCGCGCCGACCTAGACCCCGAGATCGTGCAGACGGTGTTCTATGACAGCCTGCGCGGGGTGATCACCGGTGCGCTGCCCCTCACCGATCCGCTGCGCTTCGCCCGTCTGTTGGAAACCACCATGGACCTGCTGCTGCACGGACTGCTAACACATGAAGGAGCATCATCATGACGACCTGGACCCAATCACAACGGGACGACCGCTGGATCTACAAACACTGGCCTGCACTGTGGGGCGTGCTGGCGATCACCTCCGCGGTGATCACCGGCGTGGTGTTCGGCCCCAACCTGCTGGATCATCCCTACTGGTATGCCTGGGTGCTGATACCGGTGGCCTGGGCGCACGAGTTCGAGGAGTACTTCATCGGCAACTTTTGGCGCTGGTACAACCGGACCTGCTTCAAGAGCAAGGAGGATTTTTTCCCGCTGACGCGCGAACGGGCCTTCGTGATCAACGGGTCATCGGCGGTGCCGCTGGTGCTGCAGGCCGTGCTGATCAGCGCTTTTGACTTCAACGCCCTGACGGTTTTCCTGCTGCTGAGCCTGCACGCCAATGCGTGGTTCCACATCACGTATACGGTGGGTGAGGGGCGCTATTCGCCGGGTGCGGTGACCTCGCTGCTGCTGTATCTGCCGCTGACGACCTACGCCCTCTATGACCTGTGGATCGTCACGGGCGCGGTCACACTGCCTGGGCTGGTCATCGGTTTGGTGGTGGCGTTGGCGGCGGGGATCGGTCTGTTCACCTATCTGCGGCGCACAGCCCAACGCGAACCGGAGCGGCTCTATCCGATCTACTGGTAGCTGGTGTATAATGGCCGTATGATCGATCTCCAACCCGGCGAGCGGGTGCACTTCCGGTATACGGCCATCACCATGGAAGGGGAACAGGTCACCGTCAGCGGGGCGGGGACCTTCCTCTACGAGTATCGCGCTGCGCTGCACGATCAGCCCGCCATGCTCGCGCTGCGCACTGACGACGGGCAGCGCCTGATCATCAGTGCCCGCAAACTCGTCGCGCGGGATGCACCGGAGCTCGGCGGGGCGAGGCGGCCCTCGCCGGGGCAAGGCCGTGCGCCCATGCTCGGCGGGTCGCGGCGGCTGGGTCCACCTGACTAAGCTGTCGCTTCGAACTGGCTGCGCACGGTGTTCAGGCCATCCTGCACAGAGGACACCAACCGGGTCCGGATGCTGCCGTATTGGGTCTCCGCCAACGCCTTGACACCCATCTCAACCAGCTGAGAGTCGGCGATGACAAGCACCTCCGCCAGATTGGGGTGGCGCAGCATCGCACCCGCCGCCGTCACCTGGGCCAATCCCTGCACGATCTGGGGGAAGGTCCAGCGTGACTCGCCCACATCCACGATGTAGTAGACCGGGCTGCCCACGCCGTCAAAGGCTTCGATCACCTCGGGGATGACCCGTGCCAGATCGGCCTGCGCATCGAAATCAGCATGCATAATGCAGACCACCGCGGGCAGATCGGTGTAGGTGGTCAGTGTGTAGTTCATTGTTAATTTCCTGTTTGGCCGGACGTTGGGCCCAACTATACCGCACTTACCCATCCGTGCGGCTAACAAACGTGCAACAGGTCGCGTGGGTGTAATGGGTGTGGCAGCTCCACCGGACGTTGTGATGCGAATCTGTACCAATTCCTTGACAAGGTCTGAGGGGCGTGGTATAGTAATACCTACGATGCGGGGTGGAGCAGAGGCAGCTCGTCGGGCTCATAACCCGAAGGTCACAGGTTCGAGTCCTGTCCCCGCTACTAGTTTGGTCACAGCATAACTGTTGTGGTGAGCAGGTTGTGCCCGAACGAACGGTTTTTGTAGCTGATGACCGGGTTCCCGCTGATATCCAGTGTCAGTGAGGACGCACGAAGCCACTGCTAAGGTGGCTTCGTGCGCTTTTTGATACGGTTCCGTAAGCCATACTGGCGGAAAAATGGGGTATATATAGGCTCTACAACAATAACGTTAGAAGGAGTTGACCAATGCCCCTCCCAACCCGTCACCTTGACGATCTCCCTGTGCTCATCACGACAGCCATTCCTCCCATTGAGGAGCCCTACCAGCTGGTGCGTGACCTACGTGACTATGTGGACACATACTTGGCCGAGCACCATGATCCGGTTGTGTACCGCATCGTTGATGTGAGCCAGGTGGACCTGACTCTGTTCGAAGGTATGAACGGCCTCGCTGAGGACGCCGCCAACGCCACCGACCGCGAGCGTTTTATGTTTGTCGGGCAAAGTGAGATGGTGCGCATTCTGGCAGATGCCGCAGCGCAGGAGCAGTACGGCGCGCATGGGGCCCGTGCGTACAGCACCCTCGACGACGCGATGGCCGACATCCGGGCGGAACTGCGCCGCTAAGGCGCGGACAGCACCCGCGGTGCACCAAGGGGCTGGGCCAGCTCGCCCAGATCCACGATCTGCGGCTCGGCTGACAGATCGGGCAGCAGGCTGAGCGCCCAGTCACCATCCACGGGGAGAGTCGTGTAGACCACCCCCTCGCCAAACGGCAGATAATCAAGCAGGTCCCGGTAGGC
>JAADYX010000064.1 GCA_010092885.1 Chloroflexota bacterium
GGTCAGCGTGCAGCCCGTGTGCGGCAGCCAGCGCACGGATCGCCGCCTCATCGGGCACCAGCGGACGGGCCAGCACGTCCCACAGGCTGGCCCGCGTGAGATACGGATCGAGCAGCAGGGCAGACCCGAAGGCCCACCCCGCCGTGCCCAGATAGGTGGCTGTCCTAAGCGGCAAAGTACCCACTGCCCGCGATGATCTCGGCGGCGGGCAGCCGGGTCGCGGCCTCGATGGAGGTGCCGGTCCGCTCGAGGAAGGCCTGTACCAACCGGTAGCCGACGGCATAGCCGCCGTACAGCGGCATCCCCACCGCCGGGAAGCCCATCTGCTCGGCCCAGTAGTCACCGAAGACGTACCCGCGGATCAGGGCGAAGCCGGTGCGCTCCAACCCCTCCGCCATGACGCGCCGCGCCGTGTCAAGATCGGCCTCGCTGAATTCGGTCACGTACGGATAGGTGGTCTCCTCCCCGAAGAGGGCCGCGGCAAAAGACTCAGCCAGCCCCTCCAGCACGATATACTCGCCGACGGTCGCCTGCATCGGGTTGAAGGGGAACAGCTGCCCGCGCACCAGATGGTGCAGTTCGTGCACAAACAGCCCCGGCAGGCGGCGCAGGTTGCCGGCATCCGGTGTGAAGTACTGCCCGATGACCTGCGGCCTGATCCAGTCCATCGCGCCCGTGTAGCCGCGTACGACCGGGTCGGCCTTTGCCGGGTCGCCGAGCAGCAGCCAGCCTGTCACCACGTCGATGCCGCTGTCCGGGAAACGTGCCGCGCCCTCCGCGAGCGCTTCTTTGCCGGTCTGCCAGGCATCCGCCGCCTTGAGTGCGTGGTAGGCGGGCGGCAGATCCGCCAGCTGTTCGGGCAGCAGCCAGTTCCACTGCCGCCCTACCCCCAGCGGATCGTCGGTTTGGGCCATATGCCGCCACGGTTCGACAAACCCTTCGATGTACAGCCGCTCGCGCTCAGCGGGATCGGACGCCGCCGCGATCTGTTCATACAGCGTGTCCGTATCGATCC
Organism: Chloroflexota bacterium; assembly: GCA_010092885.1. Classification (GTDB taxonomy): domain Bacteria; phylum Chloroflexota; class Anaerolineae; order Aggregatilineales; family UBA3940; genus TC-195. The sequence goes on from JAADYX010000064.1 coordinate 1,016, forward strand.
AGTCAATATCCATCAGATCTGCTCCTTGTATTTGCATCACCCGGAGCATACAGGATCACGCGGCGTGAGAGTCAAGCCGGGTTTGACGGTTTGGGCGTGGGCTGCAGCGGACTCATCAGCGCGAGGATCTCGTCGTGGTCGAGCTCGTCATCGGCGGCCAGCTTCTCCGCAATGCCCTCTTCGCTGATCCGCTCCACACGTTCGGCAGCCGAACGCAGGCGGCCCTCATCCATGGTCACGTGCTCAGGATCGCGTGAGAGCTCACCGGCCTCACCGCCCGCGCACCAGGCCATCACAGAGCGGATCACGCTGTTGTCCAGGACGAGTTCCACGTGGTCCTCCTGCAGATAGTACGCTTCGGCACCGTCGTTGAGGATCGCCGAGTCGATATCCACCGTGCCATCGCCGTAGATGAACAACGCGCGCGACAGATCCTTGAGCAGGCTGCCCGTCAGGCGGCCCGGCGTATCGAAGTAGGAGCCGATCACATTGATGACCTCCACCTGCGGATCGGCCTGCGCCATACGCAGATGCCGCCGCTGTGCAGCCGCCAGCAGATCCGCGTTGACCGTCACCCCCTGATCCTGCCACACCAGCGGATCGTAGAGGTCGGTGTCGGGTGCCGGGTCGTAGTTGATGTAGAGGCTGTTCGGCGCGGGCAGCAGTTCATACATGCTCGGCAGGGTCAGCAGCATACCGTGCGGGTCGTTGGCCCGGTTGACCAGCCGCGCCGCTTTCATTTTGGGGTCATCTGCGCTGGCCAGCACCGCGACCGCCAGCAGCGTCCCCTTGAACGGTGCCCCCAGCGTGATCAGCCGTTTGGTGACCGCTTCGGCTTGCTCGCGCGTCTGCGGATGGCTCAGGTAGTCCAGCGCGACCAGCCCGCCCATCGAGTGGCCCACCAGCGTGATCTGCTCGTAGCGGCTCGCGGCCAGCTTCTCGTGCACGAAGTCCGCCAGCTGCGCGGCCAGTTCCGCCGTGGAACGCCGCCAGTCGAACGGGAACACGGCCACATCAAACCCGACGCGCATCCGCAGCACCAGCTTGCCGTACACCACCCAGATAGGCCGCGGCGCGTTGATCGCCACGCCCGGCGTGGCATCGCGGCGGCCGTCGGGGGACATATCCAGTTTGTTCAGGTGGCCCCGCACAAAAGCCATCGGGTTCAACCAGATGGGATCAGTGCCGTCGGCCAGCACGGATCCCGTCAGGCCCGGCAGGAGCACCACCAGCGAGTCGCCCTCGCCGCTGTCGGGTTCCTGCTCAGCGTACAGGCGCATGGCTTCGGCATGCGGCCCGAACAGCTTTTCCAGTTGGCGGTCGGTCATGGTGCGGCAGGTCGCCGCGATGTCATCGGTGTGCAGCAGGTCGAGCATAAACATCCTTTTCTATGTCTGTGAGGAACTCGCGCACCAGAGCGTTGAACGCCTCCGGTTCGTCCAGCATGGGCATGTGGGCGCTGTTGGCGAAGATCACGTACCGGTCGGTGGGGAAGCGTTCGCGGGCCTCGGTGGCATGCCGGGCGGGCAGCAGGCCGTCATGCGCGCCCCACACGACCAGCGCGGGTGCAGGGGTCGGGGTCTGCGCAAACCGGATGCGCCTGCCCTGCGGCAGAAAGTCGACCAGCAGCAGCCGCACACCGGCCAGCACGGACACGAGGCCCTGCTTGAAGTTCAGCGCGGTCATGCGTTCCAGCACGTCAGCGAACCGGCCCCACGGCTGCCGGACCAGCCAGCCTTCCAAGTAGCGGAACACATGCGGCTTGATGTGGCCCGTCAGGGCGGCAGCCACCATGTGCCGCCCGCGCACCAGCAGCCGCCAGCCGCTGTCCCAGGGGATGGCCGTGCTCATCCCCAGTGGATTGGCGAGCACCAGCGCGCTCACCCGCTCCGGATGGGCCCGCGCGTAAGCGAGGCTGATCGCGCCGCCCATGGAATTGCCAACCAGCACGGCCTGCTCCACGCCCAGCTCATCGAGCAGGTCGTGCAGCCACTGCACATAGAAGCTCAGGCTGTCCGGCTGCGCTCCGGTGGTGCTGCGCCCATGCCCCGGCAGATCCGGCACGATCACGCGGTGATCGCGGCTTAGATCGGCAGCGGTCGGCTCCCAACAGTCCGCCGTGGCGAACATGCCGTGCAGCAGCACCACCGCGGGCCCTTCCCCATTGATCGCAGTAAATGTCTCCATGGCCTTTATGATACTGCCGATATGGACTATACTGTTAATTGTCAACGGGGAGTTGTTCAACCCGGGTGGGGAGAAAAACGTAATGACTGCAATGGGGATGGTCTTCACCGACCAACACGGACGTGTGATCTTTGTCAACCGCCACTTTATCCATATGATGGCCTACAACGGTGACCAAGAGGTGATCGGGCGGCCCCTCGATGAGGCGCTGCGCATCGGCCAGGAGATCGCCGAGACGCTGGCCAACACCCGGCACACCGGCCAACCCGTGGAAGCCGTGATCGAACCGGCGCACCTGCGCGCCCGCTTCCACTGCCGCAGCCAAGCCGCTTTTGATGACCGGCGGTCCTTCATCGGGACCAACATCGCCCTAAGCCCGGTGACCCGGGCCCAGCCAATCGAGTCAACCGACGATCCCGCCCTGCTGCGGGATTATTTTACGGCCATGTTGGCCGCGCTGCGCGTGGTGCTCGCCCGGATGGCGGGGGCCAGCGTGCGTGATGTGGTGGATGGCATCGTGACGGCGGGGGTACGCCGCTACGGCTGGCCGCTGCGCGTGCGTGACAGCGAGGTCACACTCACCGACGAGTCGCTGTCTAACGACGAGCAGGCCGCGCTGTACCGCGAGATCCTGCTTGACGTGATGGACTACGCCTTCACCATCATCGGGGAGCCAGTGGTCTACACCGCCATCGACGCCGCCGAAGAGACCCTTTCTGAACCTGTGCTGCACGCGGCAGCCTCACACCATCTGCGAGATCTCTGATGACAGATACCCTTTCACGCAGTGCGTTGGGGCTGACCGCTGCCCTGCTGGCGGTGGTTGGCCTGCTGCACATCACACCTGTGTACACGGCCGCGTCGGGCATCCCGGCGCAGTGGGTGTACAACGGCATGACCACGCTCACCGCCCTGACGTGCGCGGGGCTCTCCGCCCTGCTGTGGGGGGCCTCAGCACGCAGCCGCCAGAGCCGCCAGATCTGGGGGGCGCTGGCTGTGGGCTTCCTGCTGTGGGGCATCGGCGACGCGATCTTCATGGTGGAGCAGTTGGTGCTGCGCCGCGAGGTGCTCTACCCGGCCGCTGCCGACGTCTTCTTTGCGGTGGGCTATGCGCCGCTGGCCTACGGCATGGCGGCCCGCTACTTCACGCTGCGCACCCAGCCGGACCAGGCCCTGCAGCTGGTCACCGGTGTGCTGTTCGTTGTGCTGGCCGGGATCGTGCTCGTATTGGGCGTCATCCCGGTGCTGCAGACCGGAGAGGAAACCGCCTTCGCCCTGTTTATCTCCCTGTTGTACCCCACCGGTGACCTGCTGTTGGCCTTTGGCGCGTCGCTCGTCTTCCTGACCTTGAGCGGCGGGCGGCTCTCGCTGCCCTGGGCGCTGATCCCGGTGGGCGCGCTGCTGTTTGTCGCCGCGGATACAACCTTCATCTACAGCAACGTGACGGGCGGCTACATCGCGTCGGACGGGCTGCCGGTCAACGCGGTAACCTTCTTCTCGGACTTCACCTACTACGCAGCCTACGCGGCCATGGCGTTGGGCATCTTCCTGCAGGCCCGCCTGCAGCGGGTCATCTGATGCTGCTCATCCTCTTTGGGCTGCCCGGCGCAGGCAAGAACTACGCCGGGCGCATCATCGCTGAGATGGTGGACGGCCACTTCCACGACGCCGACGACGACCTGACCAGTGAGATGCGCGGCTACATCGAACGCGGCGAAGCGATCACCGCCCCGGTACGCGACCGGTACTACGCCGTCGTCCAGGACCGCATCGAGGAGGTGTGTGCCCACC
>JAADYX010000065.1 GCA_010092885.1 Chloroflexota bacterium
GAATTGATATATAGTCTAAGATCAATGCTAGCAACTTAAAGGGTCATCAAGCAGTACAGCAGCATCCGAAACTATTGTATCGTATGAGAATATGCCATTTGCCGCCCGGCGAGCGACGCGCCAAAAAACCGCTTAGCTAAGCCGGAAGGTTCACGAACTTGGTCCCTTCCTTGAAGCGCTGGACCTTGTGGCGCATCAGTCAGAATGTGCCCCACGCTGATGAGCATCTTGCGGGCCTGCCGACCGTGTGATTCGCGATGGAGGGTCTCATCATGATCGCAAACAGCAGGCATGCGCTCAAAACGATTAAATGCTTTCTAGAGCCCCCCACCCCACTAGCTGATGCCGTGATGGCATGGATCGTCAACGGCAGCATACAGGAGGGTCACGGCACCGCGGTCGGCAGCCAGCCCATTGGTGGGTGGCAGACCGTTGAATCCTTCGCCGGGCCGACCAGCGGCACCGCGACCTATACCATTACCCAGGACGGCGTGCTGTACGGCAGCCGCACCCTCCCCAACGAGTGATTACGGTGTGAGTGGTGCCGTCGGCTGGATGGGCGTCGCTGTGGCGCCGCCTTCCGGCACGATCACCGAGGGAATAGTCATCGCCGGCTGGATGCGCAGCGTCAGCCATTCCTCCCCATTGGCCAGCGTCAGCCGTTCGTCCGTGAACCGGTCCACAATGGACAGGCGCAGCACGGGGACCGTGCCGGGGATCCGGTCCTCATAGAAGATGCCATGTTCGGAGGCGAGCACGGTTCCGGCTTCCACCGGGAACGCCAGATCGACCACATTGGGCTCGTCGAGGGCATTCTCACCGCCTTCAAGCACAAAGGTGTAGCGGGTCCCATCAACGGCGGCGCGCATCTCCCAGATCAGCACGATGCTGTTGTGGTAGTCATCGTACGGATTCTGCGGGCGCAGGTACATATCGCGCAGGGCGAAGGTCTCACCGAAGACAGCCTCCGGCGGCTGCTGCACCAGGTACGTCCTGTGCTCACCTGATACAGGCGGTAGATCAAAAGCACCGGGAACGGCAGTCGCCTGCGCGGTCTGCGCGGCGTTGTGGCCCGCACGGTAGGCATTGCTCGATACGCTGCTGATATAGTTGTTTCCGATGATGATCAGACCGGTGGCCAGCATCCCCAAACCGAGCAGCACGGCACCTATCGTCAGCAGGGTCTTTAGCAGCGGGGGCAGCCGCCGGTTCGGTGTCTTCTCTGTGCCTAACTCCCGTTCCAATGAACGTTCCACTTCCTGTTGTTCTACTGCGGCCATCAAATGCTCCTTGAGCTCATGGCGGAGCAGGCTGCGTTCGGCGACGCGGGCATTGGCCAGCCGCGCGGCGACCAGCAGCCGCTCCCATTCATCCTGTGTTAAGTCGTACCGCCGGGCGACCTCGTCCGGAGCCGCGCCGAACAGCACCTCATCAAGCGCGTTTTGCATCTCAGACATCGTCCACCCCCAGTTCATCACGCAGGCGACCCAGCGCCCGGTAGACAATCGTGCCCACGTTCGACTCGCTCAGATCCAGCACGGCAGCGATCTGGCGGTTGGTCATGCCCGCGCCGAACTTCAGCGCGAGGATTTCGCGTTCGCGCGGCTTGAGCCCGGCCACCGCATGCAGCAGCCGGTCGCTGCGTTCGCGCTCCGCCACGATCTGCTCCGGGCGGCGGCTTTCGTGCGCGCGCTCGCGCAGAGCGTCCAGCGGCAGGGTCGGCTGGCGGCGCTGCTGGCGGCGGTGTTCCCGCACGACATTGCGCGCGATGCCGAACAACCAGTTGATCAGGCTGCCGCGCTGCGGGTCGAAGCGAGCGTAGCCGTGCAGCATCCGCTCGTAAACCTGCGCGGTGATATCGTCGGCCAGCGCGTCATCGGCCACCTGGTAGCGGACAAAGCTGTAGATGCGGTCAAAGGTTGCTTCATACAGTTCGCCGAACGCGGCGGCCGTCAGATGGCGCTCGCCCTGTTGTGCCGAGAGGGAGATCTCCATTGGCCCTCACTTTCCCATTGCGACGTCTCACCCTTTCCTTGTCCCTACGGGGAAAAGTATCACACATAGTGGTCGACAAACTGCGACATCCTCACGTATGATACGTAGAAGATTGTGAACCCCATCACAACCGGTTGGTGGGGGCCAACCTACCAAAGGAGCAGTGAAGCATGCACGCACTGGTTATCTATGATTCGATGTACGGCAATACGGAAAAGATCGCCCAGGCCATCGGCGCCGCCGTTGGGGGGCAGGTCAAGCGTGTGGACGAGGTCGATCCGGCCGAGGTGGGCGGGATTGACCTGTTGATCGTTGGTTCGCCCACGCAGCGTTTCAATGCCACGTCAACCCTTTCAGACTGGCTCGAGCGCATCCCCGAGGGCGCCATCACGGGGACCCGCGTGGCCGCGTTCGATACACGGTTCAAACAGGAGAAGATCGACACCGCGGGTCCGCTGCGCTTCTTTGTAAAGCTGTGGGGGAAGTCGGCCTGGGCCGCAACCCACATCGCGCGGTTTCTCAAGCAAAAGGGCGGCACGCTCGCCGCGCAGCCGGAAGGGTTCTACGTGCGTGACACGGAAGGCCCCCTGTACGAGGGCGAGCTTGAGCGCGCTGCCGGCTGGGCCAGCGCGCTGTAGGCGGCACAGTCCGTAAGCATCCCCACGCCTAAAGGCGGGGGCTTTCAATAGCCCAAATGCTTACCAGACTAAGCGCCAATACTGGCGCTACGTTACCGGCGAATATATA
>JAADYX010000066.1 GCA_010092885.1 Chloroflexota bacterium
CCCCTACCCCAGAGCCCCCGCCGACCACACCCGCCACGACCGGCCTGCCGGACGAACTGGACACGAGCTTAATCGGGTTGCAGGGTCACTTCGTGATCCCTGACCAACAGGACATGCTGCTCGATATGAGCGCCTACGATCTGAAGGTCGGATGGGTCAAGCAGCAGGTGGATTGGGCGGTGATCGAGTACATCCCCGGGGACTACACCGTATACCTTGGCGCGCTCGACGGATTCGTCAACGGTGCGTTTGACCGGAACATGAACGTGCTGCTCAGCTTTGCGCATGCGCCGGATTGGGCACGCACCACGACGGATCAGGACGGCCCGCCAACGAACTATGAAGACTACTACCGGTTCGTCACCTTCATCCTGAACCGGTACAAGGGCAAGGTGCAGGCGGTCGAGGTATGGAATGAGCCGAACCTGCGCCGCGAATGGGTTGGCGCGGAGCTGAACGGTGCCTCCTACGTGGAGCTGCTGGCGGGCGCTTATCCGGTGATCAAGGCTGTCGATCCGAGCATTGTGGTCGTGAGTGCGGGCCTGGCACCGACCGGCGTTACGAGCGACCTTGCTGTCGACGACCGGCTTTACTTCCGGCAGATGTACGAGGCGGGTGTGCAGCAGCATGCCGACGCGATTGGCATCCACCCATACGGCTGGGCCAATCCGCCTGAAGTTCTGTGCTGCGGGCAGCCGGGCAGTGGGCCCTCACACAACGATCACCCGAGCTTCTTTTTCCTGGACACGATCCAGGACTACCGGGCCATTCAGGCCGAGTTTGGCGACAGTGAGCGTCCGCTGTGGGCCACTGAGTTCGGGTGGGGTACGATGCAAAGTCTGGGGTTGGAGGTTCCGGCAGAACAGCCATTCTTCCAACATGTCAACGAGCAGCAGCAGGCCATGTACATCGTGGATGCGTTCCGGCTGGCGCAAACGCTGGACTACATGGGGCCGATGTTCCTATGGAACCTGAATGTCGCAACGCTGGACGGGTTTGACCCCAACCAGGCCGGGTACAGCATTTTGCGCGATGAGCTGGACCGCCCGCGCCCGGCCTACGAACAGCTGCGTGACTATCCACGCAGCACGGAATAGTCTCAGGCGAATCAAAAGCGGGAGCCTGCTCGGCTAAGAACAGGCTCCCGCTGCTTTTTGTGGTTCGCGATCAGGCGTCGGTCTGAATGCTCAAATCATCGCGGCTGAGCACATCGCCTTCCACAACAGGCTCGACCGCCTCAGCGGCCTCCTGCTCGCGGCGGCGCTGCTCGTAGTGATGGAAGCCCGTCCCGGCAGGGATTAGCTTGCCGATGATCACATTCTCCTTGAGGCCGATGAGCGGATCTTCCTGACCGGCGATGGCCGCCCCAGCGAGCACCTTCACGGTGTGCTGGAAGGACGATGCCGAGAGGAAGCTCTTGGTGTTCAGAGCGGCCTTGGTGATGCCCAGCAGCACGTTCTGTGCCGTGGCTGGTGCACCGCCCTGCGCAATAACAGCCTCGTTGATATCGCGCAGCTCCAGGCGATCCACGAACTCACCGGGCAGCATGTTGGTATCCCCACTACGGATGACCTGCACCTTAGACAGCAGCTTGCGGATGATGATCTCGAAGTGCTTGTCGCTGATGCCGACACCCTGTGTCTGGTATACCTTCTGGACTTCCGCCAGCATGTACTGCTGGGTCGGCTCCACGCCAAGGATGCGCAGGATCCGGTGCGGGTTCTTGGTCCCCTCGGTGAGCTGATCGCCAGCACGCACACGGTCGCGATCCTGGAGGGGGCGCCTGCCGGCTTCATCATCTTCAACCTGTGCCAGGCGCGCTGTGCTGGGGATTTCATACTCGCGCTCGTCACGATGTTCGATGATAAAGGTCAGCACGTTGTCCTCAATGGACACACGCCCGTGATCCGGCGCATAGAAGACCTCATCGCCGTTGACGGCCAGCTCCTGGTCGATCTTGACCTCATCGCCGTCTTCGACCTTGAGCTCCCAACCGGTGATGTCGTAGGGCTCGCGGATGATCTCACTGTCAAGCACAGAGACGTAGCGGATACCGTCGCGCTCATAGAGCGACACGACCCCATCGATCTCCGTGACAACGGCCTCACCCTTCGGTTTCTTGCGTGCCTCAAACAGCTCTTCGACACGCGGCAGACCCTGCGTGATGTCCTTCTTCTCAGCGGTACCGCCGGTGTGGAAGGTGCGCAGCGTCAGCTGGGTGCCCGGCTCACCAATCGACTGGGCAGCGATGATTCCGACTGCGGTGCCGATCTCGACGAGATCGCCGCGGCCCAAATCACGCCCGTAGCACATGGCACACAGACCAACGCGCTGGTCACAGGTCATCGGCGAGCGAACCATGACTTCCTGGATCTTGAGATCATCGATGACCTCGGCGCTTTCCTCTTCGATGAGCTCACCGTTGTCGATGATGATCTCGCCTGTCTCCGGATGGGCCACCGGCTGGAGCGTCACGCGGCCAACCAGACGCTCGGCCATGCTGCGCCCGGTTTCCGACGGATCCTCGTAGGTGATCCAGATGCCGCGCCGGGTGCCGCAGTCATGCTTGTTGATGATGACATCCTGCGCCACATCAACCAGACGACGGGTCAAATAGCCGGCGTCGGCGGTACGCAGGGCTGTATCAGCCAGACCCTTACGCGACCCGTGGGTACTGATGAAGTACTCCAGTGCGGTCAAACCCTGGCGGAAGTTCGACTGGATGGGCAGGTCGATGATACGACCGGAGGGATCGGCCATCAGGCCACGCATACCCGCCAGCTGCGTGATGGGGCCCATTCCACCCTTTGACGACCCGGAGTCGGCCATGATGTAGATGCTGCTGTATTCGTCGAGCGCTTCCTTGACGGCCTTCTCCACGCGGGACTTGGCCGATGTCCATTCAGCGATCGTGCGCTCGTAGCGTTCATCTTCGGAAAGCATACCGCGCCGGTAGTCGCGCTCCGTCTGGGCGACCTTTTTGTTGGTCTCCTCCAGAATGCCAGCGCGCTCACGCGGGATGGTCAGGTCGCTGATGGCGATGGTCGCGCCGGAAACCGTCGCATACTGGAAACCAAGGTTCTTGATCTGATCGACCACGTCGGTCGTGATATCTGGACCGAAGCGCGTATAGACACGCCCGATCAGCTGGTTGACCTTCTTCTTGTTGAGCGTATCGTTCACCCAACGGGCCGGATCCGGCAGGATGCGGTTAAAGATGCATCGACCAACCGTCGTGACTGTCGGCACGGCCGGGGCTTCCAGTTCATCGTAGATGTTGAGCACCTGGATGGGCGTATGCAGATCGACCTGGCGCAGCTGGTATGCGGCTTCCACCTCGTCGAGGTCGTAGAAGACGCGCAGCGTGGTCGGGTCAACCTGGTCGACCTCGTCGCCAGGGCGCTCCATCGTCAGGTAGTAGATGCCAAGCACCATGTCCTTACTGGGGCCAACAATGGGCGAGCCATCGGCAGGCTTGAGCAGGTTCCGGGTGCTGAGCATGAGCTCACGGGCTTCACGCACGGCCTTCTCAGAGAGCGGCACGTGAACCGCCATCTGGTCACCGTCAAAGTCTGCGTTGAACGCCGTACAGGCCAGCGGGTGCAGCTGGATCGCCTTACCCTCCACAAGTACCGGCTCAAAGGCCTGGATGCCCAACCGGTGGAGTGTCGGTGCACGGTTCAGCAGGACGGGGCGCTCCTTGATGACCTCTTCAAGGACCTCCCAGACTTCTGGCCGCTCGCGTTCGATGACGCGCTTGGCGCTCTTCACATTCGTCGCGTGGTGGTACTTGACCAACCGGCTGATGACGAACGGACGGTACAGCTCAAGGGCCATGGTTTTCGGCAGGCCGCACTGGTAGAGCTTCAGCTTGGGGCCGATGACGATCACGCTGCGCCCGGAGTAGTCCACGCGCTTACCGAGCAGGTTGCGGCGGAAACGCCCCTTCTTGCCCTTCAGCATATCGCTGAGCGACTTCAGCTCACGGCGGCCACGGCGGCTGAGCGCCCTACCCCGGTGGCTGTTGTCGATCAGGCTGTCAACCGCTTCCTGGAGCATGCGCTTCTCATTGCGCACGATCACATCCGGCGCACCGAGTTCGAGCAGCCGCTTGAGACGGTTGTTGCGGTTGATGACACGGCGATACAGGTCATTGAGGTCAGACGTAGCAAAGCGCCCACCGTCCAGCTGGACCATTGGGCGCAGATCCGGCGGGATAACCGGGAGTTCGGTCAGGATCATCCACTCAGGACGATTGCCGCTGCCACGCAGGGCCTCAACGACTTTGAGCCGCTTGGTTGCTTTCTTCTTGCGCTGTTTGGAGCGTGTCGTGCGGACTTCGTTCCACAGCGACTCGCTGAGCCCATCCAGCTCCATGTTCTTAAGGATCTCATAGAACGCGCCGGCACCCATGCCCGCCTTGAAGACCTGGCCATACTTGGCCTTCAGTTCGCGGTAGCGGGACTCACCGAGAAACTCCAGCTCCTGGAGGTCCTCGAGTTCGCCGCGATACTCGGCATAGCGGGAATGCAGCGCATCGATGCGGTCGTTGAGATCAAGCTCGATATCCTCGATGCGTTCGGCGGCCTCTGCCAGGATAGCCTGTTGTTCAGCAGTCGCAGGCTGCGATTCCTGGTCCCGGCGGCCCGTGACATCCGCCTCAATCTCACTGAGGAAGCTGGCAGCGATCTCCTGCACGCGGCGAATGTGGTCGGTATCGACCTCTTCGCCCGCCTTGACGATGACATCGCCAGTCGGTGCGAACGTGATATCCTGGGAGGCAGTCTGGCCGCGCTGAGTTTCCAGCTGGTTCTGGACGGCCTGGGCCTCCTTCATGAGTTCGTCCGTACGGGCGGTCAGTTCGGCCTCAAGAGCGGCCTCGGTTGTATCCACGTCACGCCGGACGCCGCCAACGGCTTCATCACGCGCCGTCTCGATAGCGGCGATCTGGGCCTCAGCATCGGCGCGGAGTTTGCTCTCTTCTTCGTCAAGCTCTTCACTCAGGCGCTTGAGGGCCTTCTGACGGGCATCCTCATCAACATTGGTGATGACGTACTGGGCGAAGTACAGGACGCGGTCGAGGTTGCGGCGGGATACATCAAGCAGCAGGCCGAGATAGCTCGGCACGCGGCGTGTATACCAGACATGCGCAACGGGTGCTGCGAGCGTGATATGCCCCATGCGCTCGCGCCGCACCGATGACCGGGTGACCTCTACCCCGCACTTGTCGCAAACAATTCCCTTGTACCGGATATTCTTGTATTTTCCGCAGTAGCACTGGTAGTCTTTGGTTGGACCGAAAATCGCTTCACAGAACAGACCATCTTTTTCCGGGCGCAGCCGCCGGTAGTTGATCGTCTCTGGTTTGGTAACTTCACCATACGACCAGGACAGAATCTGCTCCGGCGACGCCAGGCTAATTCGAAGTGCCCGGAAGTCTTTTGCCTCCAGCCCGACGCCGTCGTTCATACGGCTATGTAACACAGAACCCTCCTACATGTGACAAGCCAAAAACAGCGCCTGAAAACACGCGTTCTCTGGCGCTTGAACTTGGCTACACGTAACCCACACTGATCAATGTATGTCGCTGTAGAACACCACCCACTTCAATGGAATAGTAAGTATACAGACAAACACCATTGCGTGTCAAGTGTATTTGTGATCGATTTTTGCCAGACGCGGCTACCAGCGCATTGAGGAGCCGCAGAACTCACAGGTCACCTGACGCTGCCCCTGGGCCAGCAGCCCGATGGGTGCCCCACACGAAACGCAGCGTTCGGGCGCTTCGCCGATCGTGTCCTCTTGTGCAACTGCGTGGCCCTCTTCATCGCCTGCGACGCTTTCAGCACGGATCTGGCCGTTCTTCACACGCTTGATCAACGAGACCCACATCTCACTTTCGTCGCCCTTGATGTGGAAATGGCCCACGGCATAAGGTGCGCCCGAACCAAACTCGAAGTCAAGATGATCCTCGCCCTTGAGGAAACCCTTGCTTTCACCCTTCACTGATTGGATTGACATGACGGGTGCTTCGAAGACCATTTCCTGGACGAGTTCTTTTTCCGTTGCGATGAAGAGGACCTTCTTGGTGGCAACCTTTTCCTTCTGTTCGAAGATGAGGCGCTGGTCGGTCAAATACAGGACGCCCTGCGGACCGTCTTTCTTACCGTCACGCCACCAATGTGCGTCCACCGCTTCGATGACGCTCTCCCCTTGGAGGAGCTCAAAGGTCGCCTGCTCCAATTCATCGAGGGTCCAGGCCACGCCGTTGATCTGTGAACGGGTTTGCTGGAACGCCCGGTAGACGTTCTCATAGGCGGCATCGATGGCGTTCTCAGCCGCTTCAATGGCACTCTCAACCGAGGAGACTTCTGTGCCGAGTGCCTGGATGGCGCGCAGGTCGCCGCGGCGCTGCACCTCAATAAGGCGGTCGGTCAGTGCGTCGACATCGTCGCTCAGGCTGCGTTCTGCTTTGCGCAGTTCACGCTCGAATGCGGGCCGGGCGGCTTCCCACTTGGCGGCCAGTGTCTCGACCTTCTGTTCCAGGTAGGATTTGTACGTGTAGCCCCGGCGGCGCAGGTCGGCGACCTGATCGGCAAGGCCTGGAATTTCGCTGTCAAGCTCGGCGGCCTGGTCGATTTTGTATGAAAACGTCGCCTGCTCCTGAAGATCGTCGACCTCATCAACCACGTCATCAAGGGCGGCCTGCGCCTCTTCCGACAGCGGTTTGCTCGAGGCCGCCTTGACCTTGCTGCGCACGGACTGCTTGGTGCTTGTGGACGACTTCAACCCGCCGCTGCTCCGGCGTGAAGCCTGCTTTTTGTCTGCCATGGTTCTCTCCTTGAGTGTTTGGGTAGGTCAGGACTCTTTGAGATAGGCTTCCATCAAGGCGTCCAGCTGACCATCAAGCACGGCATTGACGTTGGACACCTCAAAGTTGGTGCGGTGGTCTTTCACCATCTGGTACGGGTGCATCACGTACGACCGGATCTGGTTGCCGAAATTCGCCTCGACATGCTCGCCCTTCAGTTTAGCAAGCTCTTCTTCCTGGCGCTGGCGTTCGAGCTCAACCAGGCGGGACTTGAGAATCCGGATGGCGGTTTCCTTGTTTTGGGTGAGGGAGCGCTGGTTCTGGCAGCTGACCACAATGCCGGTCGGTTTGTGCGTCAGCCGGACGGCGGTCTCATTTTTCTGGACGTGCTGCCCCCCTGCCCCACTCGCCCTGAAGGTATCGAACTCCAGATCGTTGGCATCGAGCTCAATGTCGATGTCTTCATCCTGGATATCAGGCCACGACTCCACCAGAGCAAATGACGTGTGGCGGCGGCTGGCTGAGTCAAACGGCGAGAGGCGCACGAGGCGATGCACACCGCGTTCAGCACGCAGATAGCCGTAGGCCCAAGCCCCGCTGAAGGAGATCGTCACGCTCTTGATGCCCGCTTCCTCACCACTGCTGCGGTCAATGATATCGATCTTGTAACCGTGCTGTTCGCCCCAGCGCAGATACATGCGTTCCAGAATCTCGGCCCAATCCATGGCGTCCACCCCGCCGGTTCCGGCGTGGATCGAGATGTAGGCATCCTCACGGTCATGGGGCTGGTCCAACATGGCCACAAACTCCATGCGCTCCAGCTCATTGAGCAGCGTTTCGGCCTCGGCTTCCAGCTCAGCGAGCAGGCCTTCGTCGCCGAGTTCGGCCAGTTCAATGGCATCGTTAATGCGATTAAAGATGCGGTCGCTGGTCTCCAACTCGCCGCGCAGGCGTGAGGCTTCCTGCATCAATTTGCGAGCGTGCTGGGAGTCGTCCCAAAAACCAGGCTCGGCGGACTGCGCTTCAATATCTTCAAGCCGCGCCCGTTTGCCAGCTATGTCAAAGACGCCCCCGGAGGTTTTCAATGCGCTGGCGGATATCGCTTAGTGCGGTAAGTAGTGCTTCCATAGGATGGTTACTCCTCAAATAAGCTGTCAACAAATGCGTCGGGGTCAAAGGGAAGGAGGTCTTCAAGGCCTTCACCCACACCAATATAGCGCACGGGCAGATCGAGATCATGCCCGATGGCGAACACCATACCGCCGCGCGCTGTGCTGTCGAGTTTGGTCACGATCACGCCGGTGACCTCAACGGCGTCTTTGAAGTGTTTGGCCTGGTTCAGGGCATTCTGGCCGGTGGTGCCATCGACAACCAACCAGACCTCGTGGGGGGCCTCATGTACGTTCTTACGGGCGACCGTGTGGATCTTCTCCAACTCCTTCATGAGGTTGTAGTTGGTGTGGAGGCGGCCCGCTGTATCGACAATTAGCAGGTCACTTTTGCGAGCACGGGCCGACCGGATCGCGTCATACGTAACGGCCCCTGGATCGCCGTTGGGCTGCCCGGCGATGACCGGGACATCAGCGCGCTCCCCCCACGTCTGGAGCTGCTCAATGGCCGCGGCGCGGAAGGTATCGGCGGCGGCCAGGATCACAGCGCGGCCCTCCTGCTTGAAGCGGTGCGCGAGCTTGGCGATGCTGGTCGTTTTGCCCGAACCGTTAACACCCACAATCAGGATGACGGTCAGCAGGCGGGGGGTTGCGAGCGCGGTCTCGGTATCGTCAGCGAGAAGATTGCGCAGTTCATCCTTAAGCGCTGACTCAAGCTGGTCGCGGGTTGTCAGCCCTTCCGAGGTAACACGTTCGCGCAGGGTCTCGACAAGACTGGTCGCCGTGCTGATGCCCATATCCGCCTGGACCAGCAGGGCCTCGATATCCTCCCAGGTTTCCTCATCGATCTCGGTAGCACCGAGCATCTGGGCCACGCGCCCAAAAAATGCCTGCCGTGTGCGTTTCAACGAATCGCGGAACATAGGGCCTCCTTTGCCGCGCGGATTATAGCACACGGTCAATGTGACAGGTATAATGCCCGCCAGAGACACTCTTATGATCAATCCGCATTTCATCTGCCCGGCCAGCGGGGAAACCCAGCCGATTACTACCACACGCCTGGTCAGCGAGGCCGGTCAGCCGTATGACCTCGCCGGTCTGCCCGCGTTCGATGCAAGCCGCATTGTGCTGACAAACCACACCATCTGGCGGTATGGTCCGTTCATTGCGCCAGCTGATATCCAGCCGGTCACACTTGGTGAGGGTTGGACGCCGCTGATCCGCCTGCCGGGCGAGCAAGAGCGTGTCTTTCTAAAACTTGAGGGGTTGAATCCTACGGGGTCTTTCAAGGACCGTGGCGCATCGGTGCTGGTGAGTGTGCTTGCTGCAGAGGGTGCGCGCGGTGTCCACGATGACTCTTCGGGGAATGCAGGCGCAGCATTGGCTGCTTACAGTGCGGCCGCCGGTCTGAATGCCAGGTTGTACGTTCCGGCGTATGCCTCTCCGGCGAAGCTCAACCAGATCAGCCTGTACGGCGCAGCGCTGCATCCGGTTGAGGGACCACGCAGCGCCGCAACGCAGGCCGCTGTGGCCGAGCAGGAAACAGCGTACGCAAGCCATGCCCACCATCCATTCATCATTGCGGCGAACCGGACTATCGCCTACGAGATATGGGAACAGCTGGGCCGGAACGCGCCCGATGTGGTGGTGATGCCCGTAGGACACGGCACCCAGCTGCTTGGCGTGGCACGGGGCTTCAATGCCCTGCGCGATGCGGGTCTGATCGAGCGGGTGCCGCGTTTGATCGGCGTTCAGGCTGAGGCGTGCGCCCCGCTGTATGCACGCCTGCATGGCGAGAGTGGCGCAGGGGAGGGTCAGACTCTGGCGGAAGGCATCCGGATCATCAATCCGGTGCGCGGTGACGCGGTTGTCAGGGCAGCTGTTGACAGCGGCGGCACGATCATCACGGTCAGTGAGGACGCGATTGTGAGCGGGCTGCGCGCCTTAGCTCAGCGGGGCATCTTTGGGGAACCGACGTGTGCCGTAGTCTGGCCAGCCTATGAAGCGCTCCGCCCTACCCTATCCCCTGGGAGCACGGTGATCCTATCTATCACGGGGAATGGCCTGAAGACCCCCGATTTGCACACATTCATGTAGACACCTACGGTAGAAAGAAAGAGCTATGCATCGTGTCGTTGTGACAGGTTTAGGGGCGCTGTGCGCCGTTGGGAACAGCGCGGCGGAAAGCTGGCGCTCGGTTGTTGAAGGGCGGAGCGGAGTCGGCCCGATCACGCTGTTCGACCACAGTGACCTGGAGGTGAAGGTCGCTGCGGAGGTGAAGAACTTCGATCCGGATGAGGCATTGGGGCGACGCGAGGCGCGCCGGTTGGACCGCTTTGAGCAGGTGGCACTGATCGCTGCGGACGAAGCCCTCAAGCACAGCGGATTGGAAGTTACCGATGAGAACACTGACTGCATCGGTGTCGCGATCAGCAGCGGTGTGGGCGGCCTGACCACACTGAACGAGCAGATCCTCATCTGCAACACAGAGGGCCCCCGCAAGATGAGCCCGTTCACCATTCCGCGCATCATGTCCAATGGGGCATCGGGGGCGGTCAGCATCAGGCACGGGCTGCGCGGCCCATCGTTTTCAACCGCTTCGGCGTGTGCATCCGCTGCGGATGGCATCGGCATGTCAGCCCACTTCATCCGCAGTGGGATGGTCAATGTGATGGTGGCAGGCGGCGCCGAGTGCGGGATCACGCTGGTGGGTGTGGGCTCGTTTGACCGGGTGAAGGCCATGAGCCGTCGTGCGGACAATACCCCGCGGCCGTTCTCGGCTGACCGTGACGGCCTCGTGATCGGTGAGGGGGCCGCTGTGCTCATCCTGGAAAGTCTGGAGCATGCACAGGCGCGGGGCGCGACGATCCTCGCGGAGTTGATCGGCTATGGGGCGAGTGCGGATGCCTACCACATCACCGCACCAACGGAAGATGGGTCCGGCAGCGCGACCGCCATCAAGCGTGCCATGGAGGATGCCCGCGTCACACCCGAGCAGATCGACTACATCAACGCCCACGGAACGGGCACGAATCTCAACGACAGCGCCGAAACGAAGGCACTGAAGCTGGCACTCGGGGAGCAGGCGTATGAGATCCCCACAAGCTCAACCAAGAGCATGACGGGGCATATGATGGGCGCAACCGGCGCGTTGGAAGCGCTGTTCAGCGTGATGGCGATCCGAGAGAACACGCTCCCGCCGACCATCAACTACAACGAGCCCGATCCGGAGTGCGATCTGGACTATGTGCCCAATGAGGCACGTGACTGGGATACCTCGATCGTGATGAGCAACTCATTCGGCTTTGGCGGCCACAACTCGGTGCTGATCTTCAAGGAGTACTGATGCTCGCGCTGGACGACCTACAGGATCATCTCGGAATCCGGTTTGACAATCTGGAGCTGCTCCAACGGGCGATGACACACCGCTCCTACGTCAACGAGAACATGGAGCTGGGCCTGCCGGACAACCAACGGCTCGAATTCCTCGGCGATGCGGTACTGGACTTCATCGCCGGGGAGCTGCTCTTCCACCAGTTTCCGGACGAGCAGGAGGGCAGGCTAACCCGGCTGCGGGCGGCATTGGTACGCACAGAGACGCTGGCCGCGTTCGCTGAGGAATGCCGACTCAACGAGGCGTTGATGCTCGGTCGGGGCGAGGAGGAGAACGGCGGGCGCACCCGGACCAGCAATCTGTGCGATGCGTTCGAGGCGCTGGTGGGAGCGCTGTATCTGGACCAGGGTATCGAGGCGGCCTCACGGCTGGCGGTTCCGCTGCTGCACAGCGCCCTCGACGATGTGGTGCGCAATGAAATGGACAAAGATGCCAAGAGCAGCCTGCAGGAGTGGAGCCAGCGCCATCTGAACACGGTACCCACCTATGAAAC
>JAADYX010000067.1 GCA_010092885.1 Chloroflexota bacterium
CCGGCAGAGTGCAGCCTTCCAGCGTCACCGACTGCTGGAGAATCTCGACCGTCCACCCCGGCTGGTTGTGGAGATTGGCCCCGCGCAGGCTGCCGCCCGGCACGATGATCTCGTGCTCGGTCACCTCGGTATCCCAGTCGCAGTCGCCGCTGAGCTCATCCCAGCAGGCGCGCGGCACCGCTGCGAGGCGGCCCTCAGCGCCCCGGTGCGCGATCCAGGCCTCAAGGCGCGGCCCCCACTCCGGGTCATCGGGGATAAGGGTACCATCCGGCAGGGTGCAGCCCGCCAATGTGGCGGCGGTGCGCAGCTGCTCCACCGTCAGGCCGAGCGCGGCGGTCAGCACCGCCCCGTGCAGGTCAGCCCCGTTGAGGTAGGCGTTGTACAGGCAGGTCCCGTCCAGCACAGCCCGCTGCAGATTGGCCCCGGCCAGCCGCACGAAGCTCAGGTCCGCCTGCTTGAGGTTGGCCCGGTTCAGGTTGGCGTCTTCCAGGCTGCTTAGGCTGAGGTTGCTATCCGCCAGGCTGGCCTCCAAAAGGATGGCACGCACCAAGGTGGCTTTCTGGAGTTCAGCCCGGTCGAGCAGTGCGCCCTGCAGATTGGCCTCCTCCAGCTGGGCAGAGCTCAGGTCGGCGCTGCGCAGGTCAGCCCCTTGCAGATCCGCACGCTGGAGTTGGGCGGCGATCAGCGTGGCCTGGTCAAACTGGGTGCCGCGCAGATCAGCGCCGCGCAGCATGGCCTTGCGCAGTTTGGCCTTCTCGAAGTGGGCGTCGCGCAAGTCCGCCTCATGCAGATCGGCATCAATAAGCCGGGCCTTTTGCAGCTGCGTGCGGCGCAGCACGGCGGCCCCCAACGTGGCCCCATCCAGGGTGCACCCGCGCATGTCGGCATCGCTCAGGTCGGCGCTGGTAAGCGTGGCCCCCTGTAGATCGGCTTGCTTCAGGTCCGCGTGGCACAGGTCCGTGCCGATCAGATCCGTTTTGCGCAGAGTGGCCTTCTCCAGGGTGGCATGGCTCAGGTCGGCTTCATCCAGGGTGCACTGGTCCAGATTGGCCTTCTTGAGACTGGCGTACTCCAGGTCTTCGCCGGTCAGGTCCAGCCCGCGCAGATCCGCCATGGCCAGGTCACCGCCCGCGCGCAGTCCTTCGGCCACATCGCTGCTGCGCAGCCAGCCGTGATGCCGCAGCTGCCGGGCGGCCTCCGTGGCGAATCCTTTAATTGGGCTGGCCAACTGGCTGATCCAGCGCTGGCGTTCCTGCTCGGTGATCTGGCTCTGCTGTTCGCGCAGAAAGCCGGTGATCTGGTCTTCGGTCCGCTTGACGATGCGCTCGAACAGGGCGGCGTTTTCCTGCTCGCGCTGCCGTTCTTCCTCCTTGCGTTCCAGCGCGCGGCGGCCCTCCAGCAAAACCTGGATCAGCACAAAGGTGATGATCGCGCCGAGCATCTCCGTGCCGAGGTTCTGGGCGAAGCCATCCACCCAGGTGAAGAAGGCCACCACGCCGGAAAGCCAGCCCGGCAGAGCGGCCAGCACGGCCGCCAGGGCGGAGACCAACGCTACAGCGAAGAAAATGTACAGCAAGATGGTGACCACGCGCGAGTCTGCCAGATCACGCTCACGGGTGCGGTGCTTGAGGCCGTCCAGGTAGGTTTTGACAGGTCGTTCGAGGGGCATGGGGACGCTCCGGGTGAAGAGGATGACAGGATGTATTACGGGTATTTATACGTCTGCCCCCCCGTGTGCCGCAAAAAGTAAACCGGCCTCCAACCTGAGCGGGCTGGAGGCCGGTCGGAGGGCTCAGGCCAGCAGGAGTTCGCTGTCCTGTGCTTCAATGACGACGCGGTGCTTCTCACGCAGGATGCGCAGGGTGCGCTCGACCTCTTCGGCCTGAGTGGACTCATCCCACCCGAGCACTTCGCCGGTTATTCCAGCGAGATCCTCCAGCAGGGCACGGCTCATGCGGCCCCACATGGGCAGCATGGTCCGGCGCAGCAGCAGGTCATCGAGGTGCACGACCTTCTCATTGGCGACCACCCACATGATCTCCCGGCGGGAGTACTGCGGATTGTCACGCAGGGGTTCGTCGCTGCCCTCAGCGATGTACGCGGCGACATCGCCCGCCTTGGTGCCGTAATGCCTGAACAGGTAACCGGCCCGCTCCGCGCTGATGCCCGTCTCACGCGCGATGCGGTCGACAAAGCGCTGCTTTTCGGCGTCGCTTTGCGGGTAGTTCTTGCCCCCACCGATAGCAAACGAGCGGGTATCGGTGCGACGCCTGCCGTTCAGCCGGTCGAGGACGCGGTCGGCGGTTTCCTCGCTGAAGGCCCGGTAGCTGGTCCACTTGCCGCCGACCAACGACAGGATCGGGAAGCCGAACCCGGTCCGGTCGCCCTCCAACAGGTCGATCTGGTGGTCACGGCTGATCTGCCCGGTGGTGTTGGCATCCTGGCTGGGCAGCGGACGCACACCGCAGTAGGTGAACTGCACGTGCTCAGGCGTCACCTCGATATCGGGGAAGACCTTGCCCAACATGCCCAGGATGTAGTCGATCTCCTCGTCTGAGCAGACGGCCTCATCTGGGTCGTCAATGCGGATATCCGTTGTACCGACGAGCACGCGCTCCGGCCCGAAGGGGAAGCACAGCACGATCCGCCCGTCGTAGTTCTCAAAGAAGAACTCGCGGCCCTCCGTGGCGTCGTGCAGCTCAGGATGGTGCAGCACCAGGTGCGATCCTTTGGTGCCGCCGATAATGTCGGTATCCAGCCCGAGGTGCGCGTTCACAAAGTCGATCCAGGGCCCGGCGGCATTGATCACGACCTGCGGCCGCACCGTGATCGTGTCACCACTGACCGTATCACGCAGGGTGACGGTATCACCCTCGGCACTGTCGGCGGTCAGGTAGTTGACGGCGCGGACCTGATCGTTGTGGGCTTCCGCATCGCGGATCATCTCGACGCAGTAGCGCTCCGGCTGTTGGATATGGCCATCGTAGTAGACGGCGGTGTACTGCACATCCGGGTTCAGGCGCGGGAACAGGCGGTGGGTCTTTTCGCTCCCGTAGACTTTGTGGCGCGGCACCGCACGCGCGCCGCTGGTTCCGGTGAAGGCGTCGTACATCATCAGGCCGACCTTGATAACGAGCAGGCCGCGTTCCGCGGGCCTGTCCAGCACACCCAGGAACTTGAGCGGCGCATTGAACAGGCCGCTGAAGACCTTGAAAATCGGGATGACCGTCGGCAGCGGTGAGACGATGTGCGGCGCGTTCATCAGCATGCGGTTGCGTTCGCCGACAGCCTCACGCACCAGGCTGAATTCGCCGTTTTCCAGATAGCGGATGCCGCCGTGGGCCATATGGCTGGAGGCTGCCGTCGCGCCGGAGGCGAAGTCCGAGCGCTCGGCCAGGTACACATCCACGCCCTGCAGGGCCAGGTCGAGAAAGGTGCCGATGCCATTGACGCCGCCGCCGATAATCAGCACGGAGACGTCGGGGTTTGCACGGATATGGTTGAGGTTTGCACTGCGATCTTGCATTGCGGGGAGACTTCCTTACTCAGTGGTCTATACGGTACTGTGAGTATAGAGGATATAGGACGCGTTTTGTAGCAATAATCTGTTTAGTTTTCGCGCGCATTGACCTTTGGTTTCCTGCCTGTTTGCCAACTATAATGGGCCGCAGCGACTCACCCGGGGAGGCGGGCCATGGCCGATGAGCTGATCGGCAAACAGATCGGGCAGTACGAGATCACGATGGTGTTGGGCAAAGGCGGCATGTCGACCGTCTACCTCGGGCGGCAGGCTTCCGTTGACCGGGCCGTGGCGATCAAAGTGCTGCCGCGCACTTTTCTGCATGATGATACGTTCCTCATCCGCTTTCGCGAGGAGATCCGCACCGTCACCAGCCTGGAGCATCCGCACATCCTGCCGGTGTACGATGCGGGCGAAGCGGACGGCATCCCCTATATCGTGATGCGCTACGTCTCAGGCGGCACCCTCAGCGACCTGCTGATGCGCGGCCTGCCGCCCGTCGAGACGGTGCTGCGCGTCGTGGAGCACATCGCCAGCGCGCTGGACTACGCCGGGGAACACGGCATCATCCACCGCGATCTCAAGCCGAGCAACATCCTGCTGGACAAGGACGGCAATGCCTACCTGACCGATTTCGGGGTGGCGCGCACCAGCTATTATGAGGGCGGCCTGACCGGCTCACGGGTGATCGGCACCCCACCGTACATCGCGCCGGAGGCCATCCGCAAGGACGATGCGGTCACCGGCCTGGCGGACCAGTACGCGCTGGGCGTGCTGGCCTATGAGATGCTGTGCGGCCACCCACCCTACCAGTCCGACGACCCGATGAAAGTGCTGGTGGCCCACGTCCTGGAACCGATCCCCAGCCTGCGCGAGGCCAACCCGAACATCTCCCCGGCGGTCGACTCGGTGGTGCGCCGCTGCCTGGCCAAGTTCCCGCAACAGCGTTCCCCCTCCTCGCTGGCGTTTGCCTCCGCGCTGGCCCGCGCCTTTGATTCAACGCAGCCGGGTGCCAATGCCCCCCTACCTGATGAGGTCATGGACACACAGCCCTCCGAGGTGCTGCCCCGCCCCAAAGAGGTCGAGACCGTGAAGCGCATCTCCGGCGAGGATCTGGCCGCTGCGCGCGTCGTGGAGCAGCCCCGGCCCGCCGCTGAGCAGGCAGGCACGGCACCACCTGCCCGCAAGCGCCGCCGCGACGGAGCCGGGTTGAGCTGCCTCATCCCGATTGGCGTGGTGATCGCGATGGGGATCGGCG
>JAADYX010000068.1 GCA_010092885.1 Chloroflexota bacterium
CGGCTGCGCTACGGGCGTGCGGTTTCTGCTGTGCGGTATCTCTCCGAACTGATGAGCGACATGCTCCAGGATGTATACGGGCCTGAGGAGCCGCTGGAGTTCGAGGAATAACAAGAAAAATATCAGAACCGCGATCCTCATACCCTGATCTAACACACAGGCGTTACTATCCACCGCAGATTGAGGTGAAACATCATGGCGAAAGAAGAAATCGAAGAGAAATCGGAAGACGCGGCAGAAGCCCAGCCTGAGCCGGTGATGGGTGAGGTGGTCGAAGAAGGCGAAGCACCGACTTCACTGGAAAGCCAGCTTGCTCAAGCTGAAGCCAAAGCCGCCGAATACCTGGAAGGTTGGCAGCGGGCACAGGCGGAGGTCGCTAACATTAAAAAGCGGGCTCTGCGTGACCGCGAGCAGGCCGAATACGAGATCCGTGAGAAGCTCGTGCGCGGGCTCCTCAACATCCTTGATGACTTCGATCTGGCCCAGCAGAATCTGCCGGACGAGATCAAGGATGTCGACTGGGTGAGCGGCATGTTCGCCATTCGCCGCAAGCTGCTTAAAGAGCTGGAGGATCTCGGGGTGGAAGAGATCGACCCGACGGGCGAGGAGTTTGACCCCGTCCGGCATGAGGCCATCGGGCACGTAGAAAGTGCCGATCACGAGAGCGGCGCCGTCGCAAATGTACTGCGCAAAGGCTATGTTCTCGGTGACAAAGTGATCCGCGCCGCCCTTGTCCAGGTTGCATCCTAGCTTTAACCAAACGACTGTATCATAACGGGGGTATATAACTCATGGGACGAATCATTGGCATTGACCTGGGAACGACGAACTCGGCTGCTGCCGTCATCGAGGGCGGTGAGCCGGTAGTGATCCCCTCTGCGGAGGGCGACCGGCTTTTCCCATCTGTGGTAGCGGTTGACAAAAACGGCCAGCGGCTGGTTGGTAAGCCAGCCCGCAACCAGGCGGTCGTAAACCCGGACAACACAGTCTATTCAGTTAAGCGCTTCATCGGGCGCAAGTTTCAGGACGCGGAAGTCAAAGAGGCCGCCGAAAAGTTTCCGTACGACGTACGCAAGGCGTCCAACGGCGACGTGCGCGTTGTGCTGGACGGCAACGAATACGCCCCGCCGGAGATCAGCGCGATGGTCTTGCAGAAGATCAAGGCAGATGCCGAAGCCTATCTGGGCGAGGAAGTCACCGACGCGGTCATTACCGTTCCGGCGTACTTCAATGACAGCCAGCGCCAGGCCACCAAGGATGCAGGTCGCATCGCCGGGCTGGAAGTGAAGCGCATCATCAACGAGCCGACAGCATCGGCCCTCGCATACGGCCTTGACAAGAAGGGCGACCGCATCATCGCTGTGTATGACCTTGGTGGTGGTACGTTCGACATCAGCATTCTGGACGTTGGCGAGGGTGTCTTCAAGGTGCTCTCCACCAACGGCGATACCTTCCTCGGTGGTGACAACTTCGATGAGCGCATCATCGACTACATCGCTGACGAGTTCCAGAGCGACCATGGTATCAACCTGCGCAAGGACAAGGCCGCACTCCAGCGCCTGAAGGAAGCGGCAGAGACGGCCAAGAAGGAGCTTTCCAGCAAGCAGGAGACCGAGATTAACCTGCCGTACATCACGGCGGATGCCAGCGGTCCCAAGCACCTGCAGATGCGCCTGAGCCGTGCCAAGCTGGAGCAGCTGGTCGATGACCTGATCCAGAAGACGATTGAGCCGAGCCGCAAGGCACTCAAAGACGCTGACCTGAGCGTGGATCAGATCGACGACGTAGTACTGGTCGGTGGTATGACGCGCATGCCTGCCGTCCAGGAAGCCGTCAAGCGCTTCTTCAACCGGGAGCCGCACCGCGGTGTGAATCCGGATGAGGTGGTTGCACTGGGCGCTGCCATTCAGGCCGGTGTGCTTCGCGGTGACGTGAAGGACATCCTGCTGCTCGACGTGACTCCGCTCACGCTGAGTGTTGAGACTTTGGGCGGTGTGGCAACCCCGCTCATCGAGCGCAACACAACCATTCCGGTTGAGCGCAGCCAGGTGTTCAGCACTGCTGCTGACAACCAGACCCAGGTTGAGATCCACGTGGTACAGGGTGAGCGCCCGATGGCTGCTGACAACAAGAGCCTCGGCCAGTTCATTCTGGATGGCATCCCGCCCGCACCACGCGGTGTGCCGCAGATCGAGGTTAAGTTCAACATTGATGCCAACGGCATCCTCAACGTCAGCGCGCGTGACAAAGCCACAGGCCGCGAACAGTCGATCACCATCACGGCGTCCAGCGGGCTCAGCGAAAGCGAGATCGAGCGTATGGTTGAGGAAGCAGAGAAGCATCGCGCCGAAGACGAAAAGCGCAAGGAACTGCTCGAAGTCCGCAACGCGGCTGACAACACGGTCTACACCGCTGAAAAGCTCGTGCGTGACTACGGCGAGCAGCTCCCGGACGAGACGACCGAGTCGCTGCAGCAGAAAGCCAACGAGCTGCGCGAGGCGATGAACACCGACGACGCCGAGCTGATGAAGCGTCTGACCGACGAACTGAGCCGCGAGGTTCAGAACGCGGGTGCTGCTATGTACGGCAGTGAAG
>JAADYX010000069.1 GCA_010092885.1 Chloroflexota bacterium
GTCTCGTGGGCTCGGAGATGTGTATAAGAGACAGTCTATATCGCGATCTTCGGCAGCTTCCTGACGTTGTTCTTCATCATCCGCCTGATGGATGTGGACTGGCCCCGTCCCGAGTGGCGTTGGGTGTTCATCGGCGGGCTGATCGCGACGCTGCTCTCGCTGCTGGTGCTTGGGGCGTGGCTGGCCTTCCGCGATCAGATTTTGCCACCGCCCGCCGAGGTGGAGACGGTCGAGGTCAGCCCCGGCGCGGAGGGGGCCGCCACAGCCGAAGAGGGTGCGGAGGAAGATCCGCTCGACATCCCGCTGGTGATCGAGATCTTCGTGGTAGTTATTGCCATCATCGTGATGTCGACGGGTGTGATCGTCGGCCAGTGGGAGAACCTGCGCCGCTTCCCGGAGTTGGATGTGGCGGTGGTCATGGGGACGTTGATCCTGCCATCGTTGACACCCTTTGCGATTGACTTCTTCGGTGGCGATCCGATGGCCTACGACAGGCAGGCGGTGCTGTTCACTGCGGCATTCCTCGTACCGACGGCGATTGCCAGCGTGGCGATAGGGGTGTTGTGGGGCCTGATCCCCCCGCGCAGAGCGGAGTCGCTGGGCAGCTATCTGGATGAGGCCGCAGAGGAAGGCCCGCACCCCATTGAACGTGCACGCCCGGAACCGTGGGGCGGCTGGGTTCCGATTGGCCTTGTGTACTGGGGCATCTTCATCTTCTTCTTCACGACGATGTTCACCAATTTCAACGGCCTGTTCACCGGTGTGATCGGCTCGCTCGGCTACTGGTTGGACCAGCACGGCGTGGAACGCGGCGGGCAGCCCTGGTACTACTACATCATGATCCAGCTGCCGCTGTACGAGTTCCTCCCCGCGATTCTGGCGTCATCCGCCGGGATCACCGGCCTGGCGCTGATGGTGAAGAAGGCCTTTACCGGCGAGCGTGAGGACCGTTCGCGCATCAACCTCAACGCGCCGGTTGTCTTTCCGGTGCTCGGGTTTATCGGGTATTGGGCTGTGATGAACCTCATTGCTTACAGCTGGGCTGGTGAGAAGATGCCCTGGCTGACCACCCACCTGACGCTGCCGTTGATCCTGCTCGGTGGGTGGATGGTGGGGCGTACAATCGACCGCATCGACTGGTCACGGTTGTTCTCCGGCACAGGGTGGATTGTACTGCTGCTGATCCCGGCGGTGGCTGTTGTGCTGCTGCGTGCGGTGGGACCGGCCTGCCTGCTGTGGGAGGCTAACCCGCTGTGCAACACGGTCATCACGGAGAACTATCAGACTACGCTCTTTGTTGATCGCACTGTGGAAGGCCTGTCCGCGACGTTTGGGTGGATAGCGGCGGTGCTGATCTTCGCCGGCCTCCTCGCCGCGATCATCCGGTTGGCGCGGGGCATCCGGTTGGCGACTGTGGCGCGCCTAGTCGGGCTGTGGGCGGTGGTGTGGCTGGCCTTCCTGACGATGCGGCAGGCCTGGTTGGCCAATTACGTCAACTATGATGAGGCCACCGAGTATCTGGTCTATGCCCACTCGTCAGGCGCGGTGAAGGACGTGCTCGACCAGATCGAGGAGATCTCGCTCAAGACCACCGATGGTATGGGGCTGCGCGTTGCCTACGATGACCGCGTCTCCTGGCCGATGCTCTGGTACTTCCGTGACTTCCCGAACGCCGTTTACTTCGGCAACCAACCCTCGCGCGGTCTGATCGGCGATGCGCCCGTTATCGTGGCGGGGGCCTCAAACTGGGCAAGCGTCGAGCAGATTGTCGGTGACCGCTACTACGAATTCGAGTACATCCGTATGTGGTGGCCGGTGGAACACTACAAGGTCTACCAGGATACACCACTCAGTGAGAGCCTGCCGCAGCTTGCCCTCATCGTCACCGATCCGGATCTGCAGCGCGGCCTATGGGATATCTTCTACTACCGCGATTACGGTGCCTATGAAACGGCCGTCGCTGACTACCGCACCATTCCACCGGATCTCTCACTGAGTGAGTGGCCCGTCAGTGACCGGATGCGGCTGTACATCCGCAAGGATGTGTTTGCTCAGGTCTGGGATTATGGCGTCGCTGCCAGCGAGATCGCTGAGGCTGTTGATCCCTACGCGACAAATGTCCGTGAGCTGGAGCCAACGCTCGCGTTTGGTGTCGGCGAGCTCAACCGGCCGCATGGTGTGGATATCGGCCCGGATGGGCTCATCTATGTGGCCGACACCGAGAACCATCGCATCGTGGTCTACGAGCGCGACGGAACCCTCGTGCGAACAATCGGAGCACAAGGCGGAGCGCCCGCGCAAGGTGTGCTCAACGAACCGTGGGATGTCGCCGTGGCCAGCGATGGATCCGTGTTGGTGGCCGATACCTGGAACTACCGGGTCGTGCGCTTCAGTGCGGAGGGCGAATTCCTGGACCAATGGGGTGTGGCCGGTCCCGGTCAGGTGACCGATCCCTTCGCGCTGTGGGGGCCGCGCGGCATCGCGGTGGACGATCAGGACCGTGTGTACGTCTCGGATACAGGGAACAAGCGCATTCAGGTCTATTCGCTGGGTGGCCGGTTCATCCGGCAGATCGGCTCGGGCGGCTTTGGCGAGGGCCAACTCGATGAGCCCGCCGATGTCGAGATCGGGCCGGACGGGCTTGTCTACGTGGCCGATACCTGGAACCAACGCATCACGGTCTTCAACCAGGACGGCACGCACGAACGCACCTGGAGTGTTTCCGCCTGGTTCGGTGATAGCAGTGAGCGTCCCTATCTGGATGTGGATGACGTCGGACGAGTGTACGTCACGGACCCCGACGGCTACCGGGTGATCGTGTTTACAACGGAAGGCGAGTACATCTACAGCTTTGGTGACTTTGACGTGCTCAACCTGGCCGGTGCCGTGGTTGTGGATCAGGGTGGCGGAATCTACGTGGTCGATACAGCCTTGGGTGCGCTCAAGCGCTTCCAGCCTTGAGCATTGCGCAGCGGCTAACGGGGACAGTCCGGTGAAGGGCTGTCCCCGTTAGGCTTGCACGGGCACCTGTCTGACCACAACGGTGGCCGAGCTTAGGATTTTTCGGGTTTGAGGGTCTCCGCGGTCTCGCGGA
>JAADYX010000070.1 GCA_010092885.1 Chloroflexota bacterium
ACATACTGGTAATGGTCATCGCGCAGGGCAATGCGGACATCCTCCATGGCACCATAGACTTTGTTGGTCGATGTGTAAAGAATCACCGGGTCGGTCTGTGGACTGTGCTGCTGCCGAACGGCTTCCAGCAGGTTGATCGTGCCGAGGGCGTTTGCCTCAAAGTCCGCACGCGGATCGGCCACAGAGGTCGTTACCGCGGTCTGCCCCGCCGCGTGGAGGATCGCGTCCGTGCCGGTAACGGCATGCAGCAGAGCATCGGTATCACGCACATCGCCGCGGATAAAGGTCAGGTGGGCGGCATTGGGATGGCTGCGCAGGCGGTTCAGGTTGTGTTCGCTGCCACGGCGTGAGAGATTATCGAAGACGGTGACGCGCCAGCCCTTGTCAAGATAGCGATAGGCTGTGTGGCTCCCGATGAAGCCCGCCCCACCTGTAATGAGGATGTGGTTCATGTGTGTTTCTCACCGATGTAGAGGATATCCGGCCCGACGTGCTCGTTGACAACCAAGCCCACTTTGTACAATGCGGTGATCCCGTAGCGGACCATCTGCCGGACCAGATGCCCCCCGCGCACAAACTCGGAAAAAGCCAGCGGCACCGTCGGCTGCCCGACCAGCTCACAGCGCACCGTGGTGAAGCCGTGCGCCTCTATCCGGCGGCGCAGGTCGGCGGGCAGATATTCACGCACATGGGTCTCGTCTGTGTAGTGCAGATAGGTCAGACCGTACTGCGGCAGTGGACCGGCATCCGCGTGGGGGACAGTCAGCAGCAGACGGCCCCGGCACACCCGGCTGACTTCCGCCAGAATGCCGGACTCGTCGGGCAGATGCTCCAGAATGTCGAACATCACCACTGTATCAAAGGAGCCATCCGCGAAAGGCAGCGGCGTGCCGATCGGCTGTTCTAACACGGTGATCCGGCTGTCGGTGACCTGATTGTGCTGGTCAATGCCGGTGACCGCCATGCCGCGGTCAGCCAGCGCCGCAGCGTACCAGCCCATGCCACAGCCCAAATCCAGCGCGGTAGTGCCGGTGGCATACGTCGTGATCGTATCCAGCTTAAGCTGTGATGGGCTGGCCTGCCAGCCAACGGACTGAGGGTTGGTCATAAGTCAGCGCGGCATTTTAACATGCGGCTTTGCGGGGCGGCGAATAGCACGCGAGAATCAGGGTGACACTAAAGGAGGAGATCTTCATGCGCCAACTGATCGCGCCGACCATGCTCGCGTTCGCTGCGCTGGCATGCGCGCTGAGCCCCAATCAGACAGATACCCGTGCCACAGTAGAAGCTGTATACGCTACCCTGACCGTTGAAGCGGGCGGCGGCCCACCGGCCACTGAACCCACCGCCCCCACCGATGAGAGCGACCCTGAGCCTACCGCAACCGAGGCACCGACCGAGGTGCCCACGCTCACGCCGACACCCCCTGACGAGCGTCCGGGCACCGTGGTCGATGTGGCACGCTGTGAACTGGAGATCATTGTGGACGGGCGCACCGAGGATTGGGAAGATCAGGCGATCGACAGCTTCACACTGGATGAACCCGCCTTCGGCGAGGAGAACTGGTCCGGCCCGGAGGATGCTTCCGGGGAGGCATACCTGTGCTGGACGAGCATCGCGCTGTACCTGCGCCTTGATATCACCGACGATGTGCACGTGCAGACGCAGGAAGGTCTGCGCATGTACCTGGGCGATGAGGTCGAGGTGGTCTTCGATGGGGAGCTGCGCAGTGACTACTATGCGGACGATATTTCCGACGATGACCGG
Organism: Chloroflexota bacterium; assembly: GCA_010092885.1. Taxonomy (GTDB): domain Bacteria; phylum Chloroflexota; class Anaerolineae; order Aggregatilineales; family UBA3940; genus TC-195. The sequence goes on from JAADYX010000070.1 coordinate 1,768, forward strand.
CACTTCGGCCTTTCAGGAGGTGACTTCAGCGAGCTGCTGCCGGAAGCCGTGCGCTACCAGCCGACTCAGGATGACGATCCGACGATTGATGTAGCGGCCCGGCGCCCCATTGGGACTGGCGGTGGCTACGTGCTTGAAGCCGAACTGCCGTGGAATGTGCTCGGGGTGAGCCCTGAGGTGGAGACCCCCTACGGGTTCTGTGTGATCATCAGCGACAACGACCAGGTTGGGGAAGCCGTTCAGGAATCGTTTGCCACCCACTGCCCCGATCTCAGTGTGTTTGACCCGACCACCTGGCACACGCTGCGACTGCTGCCATGACCAAGTTCAAGGACTACTTTGATGAGGCGCTGACCCGCCGTACAGCCGCCTCCGTGCGTGAGGCTTACACGGGCTTCGATGCGGAAGGGTTCACCACGGCGGTGACGGCTGAGCTTGACGCGCTGGAGATGACGGACCGCATCGCCCTTATGGCCGCTGAACTGCACGCGCGCCTACCCACTGACTATCCCGCCGCGCTGGACATCCTGCGGGCGATCATGCCGCCTGAACTGCCCACCGACACCACCGAGGGTGTGCTCGAGTCGCCTGAGATGTGGGTGATCGCGCACTTTGTGCAGGTATACGGGCGCGAGCACTACGCGGAGTCCATGGCGATGATGCGGCCCATCACCAAACGGTTCAGCGCGGAGTTCGCCATCCGGCCGTACATCGAGCAGCAGCCACAGCGCACGCTCGCCACGCTGTTAGAATGGACCACCGATCCGAATGTGCATGTGCGCCGCCTGACCAGTGAGGGCACGCGGCCACGGCTGCCCTGGGCCTCACGCCTGCAGGTGGTGATCGACGAGCCCGGGCTAACCCGACCCATCCTGGATGCTTTGCGCGCCGATCCGGAGCAGTATGTGCGGCGGTCTGTGGCGAACCATCTGAACGACCTGACCAAGGATCATCCGGACTATGTATTGGATCTACTGCGCACGTGGAACACCGATCCCAGCCCGCCAACCGGGTGGATAACCAAACACGCGCTGCGGACGATGGTCAAGGCCGGACATCCTGACGCGCTGGCCCTGCTCGGGTTTGAGCCGCCCCGGGTTGAAGTGGTGCAGTTCCACGCGGAACCCGAAACCATCCGCATCGGCGAATCGGTCACCCTCTCGGCGAAACTGACCGCCGATATCGAACAGGCCCTGATGATCGACTATGCGGTGCATCACGTCCGCGCGAACGGTTCGGCCCGGCCCAAGGTCTTCAAGCTGACGGAAAAGACCATCAGGCCGGGCGAACGCCTGCACATAACGAAGACTCACAGCATGCGGCGTGTGACGATCCGCACCTACTATCCGGGCGAGCACCGCATCGACCTGCAGATCAACGGGAAGGTTGTCGCCACCACGGTGTTTACGCTGGAGGCGTGATCAGACCGCCTCTTGGAACAGGTGTACATCGCGCTGCGGGAAGGGAATCGAGATGTTGGCCTCGTCAAAGCGCAGCTTAACCGCCTCGGTGAGCTCGAACTGCACAGGGATGAAATCATCCACGTTGACGTACGGCCGCACGGCGAAGTTCACACTGCTGTCGCCCAGTTCACTCACCCCGATGAACGGCGGCGGATCGGCCAGCACGCGGGGATTGTCCGCCACGATGCTTTCCAGCACCTCCTTGGCCTTGAGGACATCATCCCCATAGCCGATACCAAAGACCATATCCACCCGCAGTACGCCCTTTTTGGAGTAATTGACAATGGCATCACTGGTGATGTTGGCATTGGGGATGGTCACCGTTTTGTTGTCCAGGGTGAGAATGATGGTGTGGATGATCTGGATCTCCTCCACGTAGCCAAACATCGAGGCGATCTCAACCAAATCGCCGACGCGGAATGGCTTGGTCAGCAGGATGATCACACCCGCGGCGAAGTTCGCCAGGGAGCCTTGCAGGGCAAGGCCGACGGCCAGACCGATGGTACCCAGCGCGGCTGTGATCGCCGCCGCGGAAACCCCGGCGGAAATCAGCGCGGCCCCGACCACAAGGCCCAAAACCGCGTAGTAGGTGAAGTTGGTAAAGAAGCTGACCAGCGTAGGTTCAATCTTGGCAGCGGTCAGGGCGCGGCGCAGGTTCCGGCGGATCACGCCTGCCAGCCACAATCCGGCAACAAACAGCACAATCGCGCCGAGGACACCCAGCGCATAGTCGGCAATAAGTGTTTGAATGGTTTGCAGCAAACCGTTGATCTCTTCCTGCTGGGGCATGAGACTATCCTTTGGGTAGGAAGGGCAAAGGCGCACCCCTGTGGGGCGCGCCTGTCATCATAGCGCAGGTCGTTTATGTTGACCGCAATCTACTTCGGGTTGTCGAAGAAGAAATCCAGCATGTAGTAGGTGGCGTTCGGCCCCCAGGGATCGGTGTAGGAGCCGGCGTAGCTGCCGCCGGACCAGGCATGGCCCATGGCATTGACCATATAGCGCTCCATGATGACCTTGCCGGTCGAGTCTTCGTAGGCTGAATAGGTGTAGTCCTTGCCGCCGGGCACCCAGACATACCGGTACTGGTCGGGTGTTCCGTCGATGTTGTTGTTGTCCACCCCGTCGGAGGCCAGGTCATTGGTCTGGGCCCACTGGTCGATCACCTGGTAGGCATTGACCGGGTAAACAACCAGATCGGAATTGCCATGAAAGACGATAGTCGGCACCACGCGCGCCTGGCTGCCCATCGCATTGTAGGCCAACGTACCCTGTGTGTTCGGGTTTGGGCCGCCGTAGATCATCGCGGTGGGGGCGGCGAGAGCACTGGTGGCTGCTTTGTACTGTGTGCCCGCGTTCACGCCGATAGCGGCGTATAGATCCGGGTAGGTGGCACCCATGATCACTGACATGGATGCGCCGGCGGAGATGCCCGCCACATAAACGCGATCGGTATCTACAGCATACGTGTTGATCACCTGTTGGGTCATCCCAGCGATCAGGGCCGGTTCGCCGCTGCCACGGGCCTGGTGGGCGGGCTCATACCAATTCCAGCACTTGGTGATGTTAGCTGAGATCGTCTGCTCCGGATAGAGCACCAGGAAGGTGTTGGACTCTGCGTAGCTGTTCATGCGGGTGCCCGCCGCGAAGTCGTCGGGATCTTGGGTGCAGCCGTGCAGCATCACGACCAACGGCACGGAGGAACTGCCCGTATAGCCGCCCGGAATGTAGAGCTTGTAGGTGCGCCCATTGTACGTCTGCGTGACAAAACTGCCCGCCTGCACAGCCGGGACAGCGGCCAGCAGCACGGCAGTCACCAGCACACCGATGAACAAACGACGAAGAATGCGGATCATTATGGGGAACTCCTGTGTAAAGGGGACCGTTTGTATCAGGTTAGACGATCCCCGTTACACGAGGGTTACAGCGCAACTCATCACGAGTGACCGGTCGTGAAACGCATCACAAGCGGGCAGCGTTATTCGTAGCGGCGCTCGGCGATCACCGCGGCTGCTTCCGCGATGAAGTCATCCACAGGCGTATCGTTGCGCTGGTCGCCGGAGCGCAGTCGCAGGGCGACGGTGCCATCCTCTTTTTCCTGGTCGCCAACAACCAGCATGTAGGGAATATAGCGCTTCTGCGCGGTGCGGATCTTCTTGCCCATCCGTTCGCTGGAGTCATCCACTTCCACACGTATACCCGCCTCACGCAGCCGTGTGGCCACGTCCAGCGCATAGGGGATGTGATCATCGGTGATCGGGATCATGATCGCCTGGACGGGTGACAGCCACACCGGGAACTTGCCCGCATAGTGCTCAATCAGGAAGCCGATCAGGCGCTCGTGTGTGCTCAGCGGCGCACGGTGGATGCACAGCGGTGTCTCTTCTACGCCGTCACTGTTGACAAACGTGAGGTCGAAGCTGCCCGGCTGGGAGAAGTCCACCTGGTTGGTGGCCAGCGTGAACTCACGCCCGATGGCGCTGTACACCTGCACATCGATCTTGGGGCCGTAGAAAGCGGCCTCATCGGCGACTTCGACGAACGGAATATCGTTTTCCTGCATGACCTTGCGTACCATGGCCTCGGTCTTGGTCCACAGCTCCGGGTTATCGACGTACTTTTTGCCCAGCCCGCGCGGATGGTGGGTGCTCAGGCGCATGATGTACTGCTCGATATCGAAGATGCGGAAATACTCCAGATACAGCTGGATAACCGCCATAAACTCCTGCTCGAACTGATCTTCAGCCAGGTAGATGTGCGCATCGTTCATCTGCATGGAGCGGACCCGCATCAGGCCGAACAGCTCACCGGACTGTTCATAGCGGTAGCAGGTGCCGTATTCAGCCAGGCGCAGCGGCAGTTCGCGGTAGCTGCGCAGCCGGCTGCCGAAGATCTTGTGGTGCATGGGGCAGTTCATCGGCTTGACGAAGTACCGAATGCCTTCCAGCTCCATAGGTGGATACATGCTCTCCTCATAGTAGGGCAGATGACCGCTGCGCAGGAAGAGATCCTCCTTGCTGACATGCGGCGTCTTGACCCGTTTGTACCCGGCCCGATCCTCCATATCCTTGGCGAGCTTCTCGATCTCCTCGATCATCACGGCGCCGTTGGGCAGCCACAGGGGCAAGCCAGGCCCGACCTCATCCTCAAAAGTGAAGATCTCCAGCTCTCTGCCCAGCTTGCGATGGTCGCGCTGGCGGGCCTCTTCACGCTGTTTGAGGTATGCCTTGAGGTCCTTTTTGTCCTCAAACGCCAACCCATAGATGCGCTGGAGCATGGGGCGGCTCTCATCGCCGCGCCAATACGCCCCGGAAACACGATCCAGCTGGAAGGCAGTACGCGGGAGCTGCCCGGTATGTTCGACATGGGGCCCGCGGCACAGATCCTCGAAGGTATCCTGCGTGTACGTGGAGATCGTCGGCGGCTCTTTGGTCTCCTCGCCGTTTTCGTCGATGTAATAGCCGAACTCGTCCGGCTCCATCAGGCCGTCGATCAGCTCCAACTTGTAGGGCTGGTCGCTGAAGATCGCACGAGCCTCTTCCGCACTGACTTCTTTGCGCGTGAACTCATGGTTGCCCTTGATGATCTCCTTCATGCGCTTCTCGATCTCTTCAAGATCTTCCGGGGTGAGCGTGCGCGGCAGATCGAAGTCGTAGTAGAAGCCATCATCAACGGGCGGCCCGATGGCGAGCTTCGCCTCGGGGAACTTTTCCAACACGGCCTGCGCCATCACATGCGCCAACGAGTGCCGGATCCGGTAGATCTTCGTTTCTTCATACGGAACAACGTTTGCTTCAGCCATAATCCCTCCCATCGGGAATACAAAAATCCCCCACACCCATCGGGGCGTGGAGGTCGCACGCGGTTCCACCCGAGTTCAGACATCAGAGTGATGTCCCTCGTCAGGCCGTAACGGGGCCAGCCGTCATCCGTTCACGGATGCACTCACGGGTGGTTTTCGCACTGCCTCTTTCAGGGCGGCTTGCAGCCGGAGGCCGCCCCTCTCTGTGATGAGCCGCAGTGGTACTCGTCCCGCTCAACGCAGTAACTATACTCCCTGAGCGTACAGGAAAAGCGCGCCCGTGTCAAAGGAAAAAGTCACGGAGCGCGTCGGTCAGGTCCTCGATCAGGGCGTGCCATTCCACGTCGGGCTCACGGCGGACGGTCAGTTCGCTGCCGTGCAAGGTCGCGGAGGCAAGCCCCGGCACAGCGAACAATGCCTGTGCCAACGCTGATCCTTCGTCGCCTTCCGCATGTGTGGCGTAATGCTCCCTTTCTTGAGTCAGCTCGAGGTTGGTGATGAGCACCATCATGTCGGGGTCGTCGGTCGTTTCCGGCTGGATATCGATATACTCTGACATGCGGAGAGGTTAGCACCCATCCGGCACTTGTGCTACAGTGTTTCCATATCAGAAATGACTGAGGGACCTGATGATCGGACAGCAGTTCGGGCCTTATGAGATCGTCGATGTAATCGGGCGCGGGGGCATGGCGACCGTTTACCGCGCATGGGAGCCCACCGTCGACCGCTATGTGGCGCTGAAGGTGCTGTCCCATGACATCCTCGAAGACCCGAACCTGCTCAAGCGCTTCCAGCGGGAGGCGCGCACGGTCGCCAATCTGGAGCACCGCGCGATTGTGCCGGTGTACGCCTTCGGCGAGCACGACGGCCAGCCCTATATCGCCATGCGGTATCTGGATGCCGGGACTCTGCGCAAAAAGCTCTACTACGAAGAAGTCACCCTCGGTGAGGCGGGCCGCCTGATCGCACAGACCGCTGAGGCGCTCGACTACGCACACCAGCGCGGCGTCATCCACCGCGACCTGAAACCCAGCAACATCCTGCTTGATTCGGTCGGCAACGCCTACCTGACCGACTTCGGCATCGCGCGCATCCTCGGTTCAACCTCGCAGATCACCGAAGGCAGCGGGGTGATCGGCACCCCCAGCTATATGTCACCGGAGCAGTGCCAGGGCAAGACGCTGGGACCGGCCAGCGACATCTACGCACTCGGCGCCATTCTGTTTGAGATCGTGACGGGGCGCACACCGTATCAGGCCGATGCACCGCTCACCGTGATGTATATGCACGTGCGTGACCCGATCCCTTCCGTGCGGGCCATTGACCCAACCCTGCCGGAAGCGCTGGAAGCCGTTCTTATGCAGGCACTGGCCAAAAAGCCGCAGGACCGGTTCCCGACTGCCGGGGCGCTGGCTGAGGCGTTCAACCACGCGATCCACCAACCACTGGGTGCGCCACCACCCAGCCAGACCCCGCCTCCGGGCGTTCCAATCCGTGCCAGGCCGCCTGTGCCGGAGACGGATCCGAGCAAAGAGCTGTATATCGGGCCGCCAACCGGATACTCGGAACCGGTAGTCGATGACCTGGACGACGAGCCGAAACCGTCCGGTGAAGGCGTGCGCCCGCCCATCTCCGGGCGGACCTTTGCCGCTTCGTTTTTGGGGTTTGTGCTGCTGGTTGGCCTGATAGGTGGCGGGGTGCTGCTGGCCAACTCCATCCAAGATGAGGGTCGTGGGCTGGCTGCTGAGCCGACCCTGCCACCGACAGTAACGCCGACCTCCATCGATATTGTGGTAACAAGCATCCCGACACGCGGGGAAAGCACCACCATTCCGGTTGTTGAGCCCAGCATCACGCCATCTGCGACGGTCACCCTGAGCGGGATCGCCACAGCGACCCCGAGCTTCACGCCTGGCACCGCACCGGTTCAGCCGACGAACACGCCGCGCCCAACCACTGCCGTGCAACCAACCGCCCTGTCTCTTATACACATCT
>JAADYX010000071.1 GCA_010092885.1 Chloroflexota bacterium
ATGGTACTCTGCCGGGACGCGCCCCAGCCGCCGTTCGATGATGCGCTGAATGCCCCCAGCAACCACCCGAGCAGGGAGGGTCGCGCTGCCGATTTCGCTCAGGCGGCCGGCTTCTTCAGCCAGAGCGCGCACTACCTCAACCATGAAGAAGGCGTTGCCCTCTGTCTCGCGTTCAATGAACTGGAGCACCTTGGGTTCCAGCCCGCGCTGCCCGATCATGGAGACGCTCAGTTCGGCGATTGCCTGCTGGTCAAGGCGGCTCAGCATGATGGTCTGCATGCCCGGCAGATCGTCGGGCAGGGTGGGCCGCTCATCACTGCGGTAGCTGCCGAGCAGCAGCCAAGGGTAGGCATGGGCGAACCGGTTGAGCACCCGGAGCGGCTCAAGGCTTTCCTCTGCCCACTGCAGATCTTCCAGGATGAGCATCACGGGGGCCTGCTGCCTGCGCAATACCTCCAGGATGGTCTGCACCAAGCGCGGCACAGCAAAGCGCGCGTCAACCTGGGGGGCTTTAGGCACCGTTTGGCCGAGCAGGTCGTCTATGTCCGGGACGATTTCTTTGAGCACACCGGCTTCAAACAGGCTGAGGTCGGAGCGCAGGGCGAGCCGTCGCATAGGGTCACGCCACAGCTGGAAGGGCTGGCCGCTTCCGCTGACGCCCTGGCCTTGCAGCACCGTGATGCCGGAGGTCATGGCCCGGATGCGTATTTCATCCAGCAGGCGGGATTTACCCACACCGCTTTCACCACCGATGAGCCATGCGGCACCCTGGCCACCCCGTGCCTGGTCGAGCGCCTGCCGCAGCGTCTTGAGCTCGTCGTCACGCCCGACAAAGCGTGAGGCCTGCAGAAAGCTTTCGCGGATCTCGGCTCGCTCCCGGGTATCGATACCCAGTGCTCCTTCGAGCGCGGCGATCACCGCTGTGGCGCTCTGATAGCGATGTGCCGGGTCCTTTGCCAAAAGGCGCGTGATCACCGGCTGCACAGCCTCAGGCAGCCCAGACAGATCAGGAATATGGGTGAGAATCCGGGAGAGGGTGAGGGGCAGGGTATCGGCTTCATAGGGATGCTTTCCGGTAAGCATCTGGTAGGCAATGACGCCCACTGCGTGCAGGTCGCTGGCGGTGGAGAAGCCGCCGCCCTCTTCGAGGAGCTCCGGTGCGAGGTAAGCGGGCGTACCGACGATGCGGTCGTCGGCGTTGGCGGCCTCCTCCTGTGTCTGCGAGAGGCCGAAGTCTAGCACGCGGACCGCGGCTGTTTTGTCGACCAAGATGTTGCTCGGCTTGAGGTCGCGGTGGAATACGCCGCGCCGGTGCAGGTAGGCCAATGCCTGCAGCAGCTCGATGAGCATCTGGACCTGCTGTTCAAGCGTGCGGTCTGCTGCGGCCTTGAGGAAGGGCTGCGCCCCTTCAAGCAGAGTCATTGTGAAGTAGGGCGCGCCATCCGTTTCAAAGCCGTAGTCCAGCACGCTGACAATGTTCGGATGGCGCAGCCCGGCCATGATGCGAAATTCCTGCGCCAGCGCCACCCGGAGGTCTTCGGAGTCCGTGCGTGAGTTGAACAGCAGCGTATCAGGCGGGGTGGTTACGCGCTTGAGGGCAACTTCCTGCCGGGTAAGACGGTCATAAGCGCGGTATACCGACCCCATGCCGCCCTCACCGAGCAGTGCGCGTGTCTCATAGCGATTGCCGATCAGCATGATGGCCCCCATGGTCAGGCTGGATCTCGTTGCCATTATGATACCATGCTGTGGTCGATGGCCTACTTATGAGACCTAGATACCAACTATCAAGCCAAAATGGTGCTTGCAGCTACCGGTTGCGATCCACGATGCGGTAGTCAAGCTCGGTGGGGGGTTCCTCACCGGGCACATAGTCGATGCGGATCAGAGATTGCGCTGTGATCTGCGTTACATCAAAGTAATAGACGAGCCAGCCCTGCAGGTTGATCTGCTTGTAGGGCTGCAAGCCATCACCGAGGAAGCCGTCGCCGAACTGGGTGATGAGCGTCGTATCATCGGGGAAGGCGACCGCCACCACGACCTCCGCGAATACATCCTGTGGTGAGGCGAAAAACTGCGCGGCACGGGTGGCCCCGCCGCTCTGCGCACTGATATACGGGGAGTTCAGGGTGGTTACATCGACGCCGTAGCCACCCGGGGCGCTGGTCAGTGTGTAGTCGAGCACATAGAAGGTGTACAACAGATCCTCGTTTTCCGGACCGGCGGCGACTTCTGCATTGAGGATCTCAGCACCGATTGCTGACTCGGAGACAACATCGTCCTCTTCGTGGTATAGGGGACCGGCGGCGTCCTCCGCCACAACGGTGTCGCGCTGCTCGACGGTTGGCTCGGCGGGATATTCCAGCGTGACAAAACGGATGGAGTCATCCGGGTAGATCATCCACATATCGATGTTGCGCGGGCGGACATCCTGCCGGACAGCGGGCGTTGTGGAGATGAACACGGCGGCCAGCACGAGCAGCACGACAAACACGATGATCGCGTTGCGGCGTGCGCGGACAAAACGGGTGCGTTTGCGGACAGGCTGTTCGGTCATCGGTTCGTCTCAACTCGGGTGAGGTTAGGGGCAGGGAGATCGCCGGTCTGGGTTGGGGTGAAGCGCACTGTGATGGTCTGCGGGCTGTCGAGCAGGGTCACGTCGAAATAGTAGACTCGCCACGGGCCGACCCGGGCGTCACGGTACTGCTGCGGGCCACTGACTGACCCGGCGGCGGACGGCAGGGCCACCGCGATCATGCGCTGGGCATACGTCTGCTGTGGGGTGACCGGCAGCTCAAGCACAATCTGCTCATCCTGCTGTGTGACGTACGGCGAGCGGGTCAGCTCAACGGTCAGTGTGATGGTCTGGCCATCGGTGTACTCGCGGCGTAAATTGTATGCGGTGAAGTACAACCCATCGCTGATTGTGCTGGTGCTCTCCAACGCGGCCCCGCTGATATCGGTGCTCACCACATCGTCCAAATCGCTGTGCGGTGGGCCCTGCACCGTGAGGAACTGCGTCTCGAACGGGATGTCGTCGTCCAACAGCTGTTGGTCGGCAGGGCGGATGATATCCGTGTACAGGACGCTGCCATCGGGTTGAATGGCATAGAGCACGAGTTCACGCGGGAGAATGTTCTCGTTGCGGCGTGTCTGGCCGAGCAGCGTGCTGCCCACACCGAGCAGGGCTACAAGCCCGATCAGGACGGCAAGTACGGTTAATGTGGTTTGGATAGCGCCACGGGGCCGCTCCGGGTTAACCGGTCCTGTTTCGATCAGGTCGCTCATGGTTTCTCCGTATTGACTGTCAATCGCAGCGCAGATATTAGGCCGATCAGGCCGAGGGGGCAAATGTCCCCCGGTTGCCAATCAGGCGCGGCGGGACGACAATACGCGCAGGAGGGATGCTTTATGAGACAGATCAATCAGACGAGAGATTGGGTTCAGCGGCGCACCCGGACGATCCGCTTTGTGATCCTCCTGGGTGCGATCAGCATGGTGTTGATCGGGGCCGTATCCTTTTTGATCTCACGCAGCACACCGGGCAGCTTCATCGCTGACCTGACGCTCAACCTGATCAGCGAGTTCTTTGGGGCGCTGGTAGTCACCTGGCTGCTGCAAGGGGTGCTGGTCAGCGCGTCGCTGGAAATGCAGGACGAGTTGGAGGCCATCCGCGAAACGGATGCCGTGCTAGAGCAGCGCCTGATCGAGACGGAAGCGCGCCTGCGCGAGGCCGAAGTCCGCGCGGAAGAGGCCGAAGAACGTGCCGCACTGGCCGAACAGATGCTGGCCCGGGTGCGGTCGTTCTTCAGCCGGTCGGATGTACAGGGCGGATTTGGTTCAGCCGCGTCCAACCTGATCAGTTCACTGCTGTCGTCGATCACGCCGTCAGGTGATGATCAGGACTGAGGCACGTCCATCACCCGGATCATGACTTTGCCATCCGCGGCTGCACGGGTGGCCTCATCGGCGGGCACCGACCCGTCGTCGTCGAGGGTCAGGTTGAAGGCCCGCCGCAGCGGCTTAATGAGCGCAGCCATCTGCTGGAAGGCGGGCAGCATGCGCTCATCGTCGGGCGGATAGGCTTCAGCCTGGGCCTTGTGCTCCACGCCGCGCACGTGAAGGGTCACAGGTGCGCCGCCGATGAGGCTGCGCCACCATGTCTTCTCGTGCGCGGTGAGGATCAGCAGGTCGCTGCCGTCACGGGCATAGTTGACCGGGACGGTGTAGCTGCGACCGCTCTTGCGCCCCCGGTAGGTGATCAGCAGAGTGTTGCGGCTCATTGCGCCGTGCAGGGGCGACCTGAGCAGCCGGATGGCGATAGGGTTCCATATTTTGTAGATCGAAAAGCTGTCGCGTTTCATGGGAGGATCATCCTCTTGCTATTGGCTACCTCCTATAGTATGCCAGAAACGCGGCGCGCGGTCACCTCCATTTGATGGAGCAGCCGACGGGCGGTGTCATCTGGGTGCCGGGCTGCTCGCCGCCCAACATGGCGTCAAGGGCTGCACGCAGATAGTGATCCTCGACGGCATCCGGATTCTCGTAGTTATCGTCAATTGCACCGTGGTAGACCAACTTGCGGTCTTCATCGAACAGGAAGACCTCCGGCGTGCGTTCGGCATCGTACGCGCGTGCGATCTCCTGTGAGTCATCGCGGAGATAGGGGAAGTTGAAGGCCTTGTCGGCAGCACGCTGCTGCATGGCTTCCATATTGTCTGCGGGGTATTTCTCCGCATCGTTGGCGTTGATGGCGACGAACTGGATGCCGCGTTCGGCATAGTCCGCCTGGATGGCGACCATGCGGTTTTCCCATGCCTGGACATAAGGGCAGTGGTTGCAGCTGAAGATCACGGCCACGCCTGCTTTGTCGGCGTACTGTTCCAGGCTGACCATGCTGCCGTCGATGTTGGGCAGGTTGAACGGAATGGCGCTGTCACCGATATTCATGGGGATGTCTCCTTTTTGTGGGCCCGAACCGCCTTGCGGATCACGCTGGCGGTGGGCAGGGGTGTAATGCGCCCGTCGTCAGGGCGGCGATAGGCACGGCAGGCGAGCACGTAGGGCATATCGGCGGGCGGCGGATCGATGTCCTCACCCTCGATGCGGATGGTGGGCGAGCCGACAAACCGGTTCGCCACCGCCTCTTGCTCGGTTTCCACCTTGATAACGGTGATCGCCGCGGTGACCTGCTCTTCAGCAAGGACCTCGCGCAGCCGGGCCAATGCCACATCATGCGATGGGCAGTCTTCAAAGTAGAGAAAGTCGATGTGCATGTGGTTCTCCTCCGGGATCATAGCAGGCAAACACAGTACAATCACGCTGCTATGGGCCATGGACTGTTCATCAATCTGCCCGCAACCGGGCACGTCAACCCGACTCTAGCAGTCGTGCGGGAGTTGATCACGCGCGGCGAACGGATCACCTACTACACAGCGGAGGCATTCCGCGAGGTGGTCACACAAACAGGGGCGGACTTCCGCGCGTACCAGCGGCTGGCGCTTGGCGATGAGGCGCGGCTGGCCACGAACTTCGTCCGGCTGGCGGCAAAGCTGATAGAAGCGGGCGAGCCGTTGATCGCTGAGATCCTTGAAGACGGCCACCAACCGGACTATGTGATCACCGACTCGATGACCGTGTGGGGGATCTGTGTGGCGCGCATCCTGGATGTGCCGACCGTGGCGAGCTCGGCTGTGTTTGTGTTTAGCAGCGCTGTGGCCCGCTCACGGCCGCGTTTCCTGGTGCAGTCGGTGGGGATGATGGTCCCTGCGCTGCCGGACGTGTTTGCGTTCCAGCGGGCTGCGGCACGGATCCGGGAGCGCTACGGCATCGAGCCGCCGGGGCTTATGGACACCTTCACGGCTGATGCTCCTCTGAACATCGTCTATACCTCGCGCGGATTCCAGCCGAACGGTGAGCAGTTCCCGGAGCACTACACATTCGTGGGGCCTTCTATCGGGGAGCGGCCTGGCGGCGAGGAGCTGCCGGATCTCTCCGGAGAGCGGGTGGTTTACATCTCTCTTGGGACGATCTTCAACGAGCGGGCAGACTTCTTCCGGATGTGCTTTGAGGCGTTCGGCGGCACCGATCTGCAGGTGGTGATGGCGGTCGGGACGCGGTTGGACATCGGCAGCCTAGGCGCTGTGCCGGAGAATATCGTGGTGCGCGGCTATGTACCCCAACTGGATCTGCTGCCCCATGTGGATGCCTTCATCACGCACGGCGGTATGAACAGCGTGCATGAGGGCCTGTGGTTTGGTGTACCGCTGCTCGTCATCCCGCAGATGCTGGAACAGTGGCTGGTCGGGCAGCGCGTAGTCGAGACGGGGGCCGGGCTGCTGCTGGAAAACGAAGCAGTAACTGCTGCCGCACTGCGTAAGGCTGTGCGGCACCTGCTGGACGAACCGGCCTTCCGCGAGCATGCAGGTCGCCTGGGTGAGTCATTTCGGGCGGCGGGGGGCTACCGTCGCGCCGCCGATGCCATCCTTGAGTACGTCACATAGCGGGCAGCAGCTCCGCGATCAGCTTCTGCATGCGCTGGTAGTGCGAGCCCTTCCAGTAGATGCGTTCGCAAGAGAGGCACAGGTGGAACTCATCGAAGTGGTCGGCGGTTTCGTGGGTCAGCCGGTCCATGACGGCGGTCTTGTCCACGCGCTTAACCAGTCCGTTGCACTTCATGCAGTGTTTGAACAGCTCAACCTGTTCAGCCAGATTGAAGCGGTCCATGACCTCAGCAATGCGCTTCTTGGGGTTGGTGCTGCGCACGAAGTACCCGTAGATCACCGGTGAGCGCTTCAGGCAGCCGACGTCGCGGGTGAGCAGGACGCGCCGCTCATCGTGTGCGACCTGAGCCAGTTCCTCATCATGGATGTCATTGCGCCACACACTGTCAAACCCGAGCATGCGCAGGTAGGCGGCCAGCCGCCCCAGGTGAATATCGAGCACAAAGCGGGGTTTGGGCGGGATGGGTGGGCGCAGGCGCGACTCTACGGGCAGCGCGGATCCATCGGTGTGAAGGGCATCTTCAAAGCGGGGGAAAACGATAACATCGTCGCCATCGGCAACGATGTGGTCAAAGCCGACCGGCTGATCATGGACGAGGATGGCCTCGATTTCAGAGTGAGGGACACCCAGCGACTCGATCATGTCCTTGATGGAGGCACGCCAGTCGAACGGGTGGACGATGGTTGTATGCCGCTTCCGGCGTGGGAGGAAATCATTGAGCTCCTCATGGAAGCGGAACCGCGCCCGGTTCATGGTAGAGTAAAGAGATCGTAGTTCATAAGGGTATTGTACATCAGTTACCCTGACGATGCAGTCCCCACGCAGAAACCAGATGATCGCCGATGGTGTCGCGCCAGCTTTCCAGTGTGTACCCGGCAGCCCTCTCCAGCGCGCAGCGTGATGCCGCCGTGTACCGGTCCGGGTCGGATAGCAGCTCTCGGATCGCTGCGCTCAGCCGGACGGCGGTTGGTTCACGGAGGACGACCCCGGCGCAGTCGCCGATCAGAAGGGGCAGCACGGAGACATGGGTGGTGATCACAGGCAGACCGCTGGCCAGGGCTTCCAGCACGGCCTTGGGGAAGCCTTCCGATTCGGACGGGTAGACAAACAGATCCGCCCCGGCGAGCAGTTCCAGCACGGTGGCATGGCCAACCCGCCCGTGGAAGTGGACCTCCGCTGAGACGCCAGCCTCTGCGGCGAGGCGTCTCAATTCCGGCAGGTAGGTGCCATCCCCGACCACATCCAACCGGATGCCGGGGAAGGCCTGACGCAGGGCGGCCAGGCCTGCGATGATCAGGTGGGTGCCCTTGGCCTTTTCCTGGCGGCCCACGGTGATCAGGCGGGGGGACTGTGGCAGGCTGCGGACATGGCCCACGGCCTGCAGCTGACTGCCCGTCAGGGAGGTGGAGAAGATCCACTCTACGCCGGGCGCGGGCGGTTCGAGGGCTCCGCCCGTGGCGAGCATCACATTGTGGCCGCCCGCGGCGGACCGCATGAACCACCGCCAAAATCGCTGCGGCAGGGTGTGCCGGTTGAACCAGTTGCCACAGTGCCGGACAAAGAGCGGCTTGCCCAACAGATAAGCAAACAGCATGCCAAACGTGCCAACATCGCTTGGAATGGGCGTGTGCACGCCTTCGGCCCGGCGGATCTCGCGCCAGATCACGGGCAGGCTGCGCAGCATCCAGCCGGGCAATGCCAGCCTGCGCCGCAACCCGGCAGCCGCGTGCAGCGGCGGCAGCGGGACGACCTGTATGTTGTGGCCCTCGATGGGGACTTCGCCATCCGGGCGAGGATCCGGCAGGCAGGGCACGACCAGCCGGGTGGCGTCGAACAGCTCGGAGATCGCGCCCATCTGGAAGGGGAAGCCGCCGCTGGTAGCGTAGCCGGTGGAGGCCGCCGCGCTGGGCCAACACAACTTGTGGGAGACGACTGTCAGCTGCACATCATTTGCTCCACGCGAGCAGCTGGTCCGCGGCCCGCTCGCCTGCATGCCCGTCCAACAGGCCGCCGAACATCGTATCCAACAGGCGGCGCCGGGCAGCGCTGCCGGCTTGCGGGTGGTTGAGGCCGCGTTCGATCATGGCACTGAGCTCCTCTTCGGAGGAGGCGACCATCACGGCACCGCTTTCAGCAACGGGCCTGTAGTGATCGAAGTCGATGTGGCGCCGCCAGCGGAAGGCGTGCGGGATCGTGCTGCCGGGCGGGTCAAAGCCCAGATTGATGACAGGCCGGTCATGGATGCACAGTTCCAGGGAGACGGTCGAGGCGGCATTGATGCCCAGTGCGGCATGGTGCACCATGCTGGTGAACTCGTACAGATCGTCATATTCGGGCATCAGCCATTCGTCGTCCCACTTCATCCGTGGGAAGAACACATGGTCGGAGCTGGCATAACGCTCGCGGTAGGGGTCGAAGCGTCCGCTGCTGTCTTTGGCGTACACGCGGACGACCAGCTGTGGGCGGTTTTCACAGGCGGCCAAGCGCTCAATGACGAAGTCGACATGGCCGGTCTCACCGGGGAAGTGCCCGGCTATGCCCGTCGTGTACAGCACATAAGGGCGCGCGGGGTCGAACCCGATGCGCCGGGCGAGTTCCTCCCGGCTGAGGATGAACTCCGGCTGGAAGTGGAAATCGAACTGTGGTGTGCCGACGGGCACGACGCGATCCGGATCGAGCTGAGGGTAGATGGTGAGCAGCTGCTGCTTCATCCGGTTGTGCCACACCAGGTAATAATCGTAGGGTTCCAAGATGCGGCTGCGCGAGGTGAGATTGTCCCAGGAGAAGACAAAACCCGCCGTCGGGATGCCCATCCGGTGGGCGACACGCACCGGCAGAATGCCCGCCGGGCCGTGGATATGCGACCCGTTGAAGACGAGATCGGGTTTGAGTTCGGCGAACAGCGCGTCGAAGGAGCGAGTCGGGCGCATGGCCAACGTCAGGTTGTTTTCCAACGCAGTCAGGGTGCGCAGCGCGGGCCGGTTGGCAAACGCCGAATAGGCCATCTTGCGCAGGGGCAGCGCCGTAGGAGCTGCCCGATCGTAGGGATCCCACGCGCCATTGCTCGTGTTGAGGTGATCCCACACCTCCCACCGGTTGCGGGCGACCTCACTCCACAGCCAGCGGAAATGGGCCTCCTGCGTCAGGTTCCGGATCGAGCGCACGAGGCGGGCTTCCGGATGTTCCTGCAGGGGGATGATCCGTTCCACATAGGGATCAAAACGCGCGTGAAAGGCCTCATCATGGATGACGGACAGGAGGGTCACCCGGGCGTGCTGGCTGAGCGTGCGCAGCGTGGCGGAGTACAGGAAGTTCCGGACGGCCTCCCCACGCGGAATGATCATGACGATGTGCGGTTGGATAGCGCTCTCTCCTGCTTGACGGAAGCAACGGCACGATTGTACCGTGCACGGGGCATCTATCGTATAATGCTGGGCATGACACGCCGATCATTTCTGAAGTATGCGGCCGGGCTTACATCAGCAGCCGCGGGGGCTGCCGTCTGCGGGGTGGGGTATATGACCCTTGTCGAGCCCGGATGGCACACGCTTGAGCGGAGCACCATTGCGGTGCGCGGGCTGCCGGAGGCGTTCGACGGGTACCGGCTGGTACAGCTCAGCGATATCCACATTATGGGAGAGCGCTCCGAGCGGATTGTCTCCCGCGCGGTCGAGCTGGCGCTGGCGCAGGAGCCGGACGCGGTGCTGATCACCGGGGACTATGTCACAGGCCACGTCGACGCGGATCGCATTGTGGCTGCACTCGGAGGGCTGGCCGCGCCTGACGGCGTGTGGACGGTGATGGGCAACCACGATCACTGGACGGATGTCGGGGCGGTGCGTGAGATTGTGCGCTCCTTGGGCTTTACGGAGCTGCGCAATGCGAGCGCACCCATTGAACGCGGCGCGGACAGGTTCTGGCTGGCCGGTGTGGATGACATCTGGGAGCGCAAGCACGATCTGGAGCAGGCGCTGGCCGATGTGCCGGACGGCGCACCGGTGATACTGAAGGCGCACGAGCCCGACAATGCCGATGATGTCTACCCCACGGGGCGGGTGGCCCAGCAAGTAACCGGCCACAGCCTCGGCGGGCAGCAGCGGCAGCCGAG
>JAADYX010000072.1 GCA_010092885.1 Chloroflexota bacterium
CTCCGCATGCTGGAGCGCGTGTTGGGCGGCCTGCGCCCCCTTTTGGATGAGACCCGAGTCAGCCAGATCAATGCCCTCGTCATCGACCTGATGCGCGAGTTGGAGGGCGAACGCGACTCGCGCCCGGTGGTGCTCAATGTGCTGCGCCTCATCGGCACGCCGGAGGCCAATGCCGCTGCCGACGCTTTCATCGACCGGGAGGTCCACCGTCTGTTTGAGACCAGGCCGTTTGACGACGAACTCTTCTACATGTTGGTCGGCCATCAGGCGAACCGCTTCGGCGCGCGCGACCACCCCCTGATGCGGGCCAAAGGCTTCGACACCGCGCAGGCCGCACTGGCGGCCCAACCCGGCCCGGAAAGCGAATGGCGGCTGCAGTCTGGCATCGGCTACCTGGACGACAGCCGTGTTCCGGTGCCCCGCATGCCAGCAGATGACGACGCACAGCAGACAGTCTCCGCGCTGCTGGCCACCATCCACGACACTACACCCCCCGCGACCATCAGGAAACTGCGCGAAACACTGCCATCTGCCACCTCAGCGGATATCGATGCCATTGTGCTGAGATTGCAGCAGATCCTGCCGGACGCCCCGGCGCTGGTCGCCGTGGAGATCGTGCAGACGCTGCGCGACTGCGACACACCCGCCGCCCGGCAGATCGTCGAGGCATGGCGGCAGGGGGCCATTCCCTGATGTCCGATGACCACACGCCGCGGCTGGGCGGCGCTCAGCAGTCGGGCGGCCGCACCCCTGGCCTGGGCGGGGAGGCAGCCATCAGCCATGTGATAGAAGCCCTGCACAGCGAGGATGACGCCACGCGCGAACGCGCCGTGCTCGCCTTAGAACAGATCGGCGGGGAACGCGCGCTCACGATCCTGCTGGAGGCACTCACCGACGCCAACCGCACCGTCGTCCGGCGGGCGGTGCGCGCGTTGGGCCGCCTCGGCGATGCGCGCGCGGTCGAACCGCTGATGGCTCTGTGGGAGGACCGGCACCTGCACCGGGATTTGATCGTCGCGTTTGGCCTGCTCGCCGATCCGCGCCCCGTGGCGCGTCTCCTGGAAAGCCGCCAACCGCAGGCCGCCTGGGCATTGGAGCGCATCGCAGCGGCGATGCATGATGCCGACACCCAACGGCGCATTGCCGCGTGGGTGCTGGCCCAACACAACACCATCCCGCCCGAATCGTGGTTTGCCGGGCAAGGCCGCCCTATTATCGCTGGGCTGCTGCACAGTGACGATCCGGCTGTGCGGCTGCGGGCGGCGCACAGCCTGGCCCTGCTGGCTGATCAACGCGGCACGGATGCGCTGGTCGAGCTGGTTGAGGCACACAGCACCCAGACCACACGCTTCGCGCGGCAGGTGCTCAATGAGGGCACGTGGGCACTGGCCATGCAGGGCGACCCGCGCCTGCTTGATCTCCTCAGGCGGGCCGTCCGTGAGCGCTCCGTGCCGCTGCTCAATGCGGTGTTGGGCCTGCCCACACACGCCCTCACACCCCTCCCTTTGGACCGCCTGCGTGATCTGGTACCGGCGCTGGTCGCTCTGCTTGACGATCTGCCCGACTACCTGCGTGACTCGGTGGCCTACCTGCTGCGCTTCATCGATACGCCGGAAGCCCATGCCGCCGTCGACGCCTATGTCGACCAGAAGGTCCGCACCCTGCTGGTGCCTTACCTGCGGGCCGCGGCACCCCGTCAAGATGCGGATTTCATCTCCGCCTTTGACCACAATCTGCTGGAGCGTATGCTCGATGCCCCTGCCCCGCTCGGCTATCGAGACCACCCGCTGATGCGCGAACACGCCTTCCCGATGATTGTGGCGTGGCTGGAAGCCACCAGCACCCTGGGAACGTTCGCCGACCCGGACGGGCACCACCACCAACTCGTGCGCGGCCTGGGCCCTCTCGGCGATCCGCGTGCGCTGCCGTTCCTGCGCCAGATACTCAGCGGGCAATCCACGCACGCGCCCGTTGATGTCGCGCTGGAGGCAGCTGCCTATCTCGGCGGCCCGGAGGAAATCCCACTCATCACGCCCTTCCTCGACGATATGGGCTCCTTTTTCTACCAGCAGGAGCTGGCTATTGACGCCCTGCTCGCGATAGGGGAGCGCACCGGCGATCCGGCGGTGGTGGCGGCACTCGTGCCTCTGCTCAACAGCGAGGTCCGTGCAGGGCGGTCAGTGCGCTATCTTGTGGCGGTGGTCCTCGGCCAGATCGGGCACCCCGCCGCCGTCGAGCCTCTGCTGCCGCTGCTCGCCGACCCGGATGCGCATATGGTCTCGCTGACGGCCACCGCCCTCGGCCTGATCGCGCAGGCCGCCGGCCCCACCGATGCGGTGGTTGGGCGGGTGCGCGCCGCGCTCGCCCCCCTCACAGCCGACTCCCGCCTGACCCGTCACGAGGGTCTGTACGCCGTGGAGAACCGTTCGCTGGGCGACCATGTGCAGGACGTGCTGGCCGCCATCGAAAACTGATACTTTTTGTCTGTGAATGCCCGATGGTATAATGCCCACTAGTCACCCCGCACACCCATTCAAGGAGCAGTACATTATGGCGATTGGAACGATGCCCACCCAGGGGATGAGCCTCGACCTGACAGAAGAACACGAGATGCTCCAGCAGGCCGTCCGCAAGTTCGCCCAGGAGCAGATCGCGCCTATTGCCCCTGAATTCGACGAGACCGGCGACTTCCCGCTTGAGACCATCCGCCAGGCCGGGCAGATGGGCCTGATGGGCATTGAGGTGCCCGAGGACTACGGCGGGGCAGGCATGGATACCATCGCCTACGTGCTGACCATGATCGAGATCAGCCGGGCCGATGCCTCCCACGGTACCATCGTCTCGGTCAACAATTCCCTGTTCAACAACGCGATTATGAAGTTCGGCACCGAAGAGCAGATCCGCAGCTATGTGACGCCGGTGGCCACCGGCGAGAAAATCGGGGCCTACTCACTCACGGAGCCGATGTCCGGTTCAGACGCGGGCACGATGAAGTCCCGCGCGGTGCTCAACGACGCCGGCACCCATTACATCATCAACGGGCGCAAGTCGTGGGTCACCAGCGGCCCGGTCGCCGATACGGTGCTGCTGTTCACCATGACCGAGCCGGAGAAGAAGCATAAGGGCATTACCTGCTTCATCATTGAGACCGACAAACCCGGCTTCATCCGCGGCAAGAAGGAGCCCAAGCTGGGCATCCGCGCTTCTGCCACCAGCGAACTCGTCTTTGAGAACTACGAGGCCCCCGTGGAAAGCATCCTCGGTGAGCCGGGCCAGGGCTTCAAGATCGCGATGTCCGTGCTGGATGCGGGCCGCATCGGCATCGCCTCGCAGGCGATCGGCATTGCGGAGGCAGCCTATGAGGCCAGCGTACAGTACGCCCGTGAGCGCGAGGCATTTGGCTCACCCATCGGCTCCTTCCAGATGATCCAGCAGAAGATCGCCGATATGAAGACCCGCATCGAAGCCAGCCGCCTGCTGACTTACAACGCGGCGTTGGCCAAAATGCGGGCCGCGGAAACCGGCGAACGCTTCACCACGGAGGCCAGCATGGCCAAGCTGTTCGCCAGTGAGACCGCCATGTGGGTGGCCACGCAGGCCGTGCAGATCCACGGCGGTATGGGCTACAGCAAAGAACTGCCGGTTGAGCGCTACTTCCGCGATGCGAAGATCACCGAGATCTACGAGGGCACAAGCGAGATCCAGCGCATGGTCATCGCACGCAGCGAGCTCGGTTTGCGGTAGCGATCCCCAGGGCCGGGCCCACCCGGCCCTTTGATCCGCCCCCTGTGGATAACCCTCATGCCCGATATATGCTGCACGTCACATGCCACCGCTGTGACGGTGGTGTAAGATCGTAATAGAATGCACAATCGATCCATTTGACCCTCGCTCAGAAAGGCATCATCCCATGCAGGCAGTTCTCCTGCCCGAACACGGCGACAGTGACGTACTAACCCTTGGTGAGGCCCCAACACCGGAGCCCGGACCGGGCGAAGTCCGGGTGGCCATCCGCGCGGCGGCACTCAACCATCTGGATATCTGGGTGCGCCGCGGCTGGGAGGGCATCCGCATCGAGTATCCGCACATTCCGGGTGCCGATGGGGCCGGCGTGATCGATGCCGTGGGCGATGGTGTGACCAGTGTCAGGCCGGGCGACCGGGTGGTGATCAACCCGCTGCTGTACCCCGATCCCATGGATCCGCAGGTGCTCGCCGGGCGTGACAACCTCGCCAGGCGGGCCGCCATTCTCGGGGAGGATATGCACGGCACCTTCGCCGAATATGTCGTCGTGCCGGAGCGCAACGTGCTTCTGCTGCCGGACCATGTGCCGTTCTCCCATGCAGCCGCCGCTGCCCTGGTCAGCCTGACCGCGTGGCACTCGCTGATCACCAAGGGCGGCCTGCGTGCCGGCGAGTCCATCCTGATTGTGGGTGCGGGCGGCGGCGTGAACACAGCAGCCATCCAGATCGCACAGCTGGCCGGGGCGGAAGTCTACGTCGTTGGCTCCACAGCGGAGAAGTGCCACAAGGCCCATGAGCTGGGTGCCCACCACACCATCGACCGCAGCGAGACCGATTGGGGGCGGGCCATCTACCAGATGACCGAAAAGCGCGGTGTCGATGTGGTGGTGGACAACGTCGGGCAGGCCACCTGGCCCACCAGCCTGCGCGCCCTGACCCGCGGCGGGCGCATGCTGGTGGTCGGCAACACCTCCGGCTATGCTGTCACACTGGACTCGCGCTATATCTTCGCCAAGCACCTGAGCATCATCGGCTCGACGATGGGCACCCAGGACGACTTCCGCACAATGATGAGCCTGCTGTTCGATGGGCGGCTGCAACCCGTGATCGACCGCACCCTACGGTTCGATGAGGCAAAACACGCGCATGACGCGCTGGAGGCAGGCGAGGTCTTCGGCAAGATCGTGATGCTGCCAGGTTAGCGGCGTGCAGCGTCCGTTTGTTGTCAGTCTGCTGGTTGGCTTCATGCTGATCCTATCGGTGACCAATGCCGTCGTCCTGGTAGCCGGGCTGCTGCGCCTGCCGCTGATGGCAGCCGTCATGCCACCGGGCAGCATCGCCCTGCGCCTGGGGTTGGCAGCGGGTTGGGCCATCACGTGGGCAGCCCTGGCCGCCGGTCTGTGGGGGTTGAAGCCCTGGTCCTACACCGGCAGCCTTGTCGCGTTCCCCTTGGGGGCGGCCAGTATCGTGCTCAGCCGGTCCGTTCTTACAGTCGGACCGTATGAGCAGGGGCGCTGGCCCTTTATACTTAGTCTTTCAATGCTGGCCGCGCTGCTGGTGGTGGGCATCCTGACCCGCCCGGCGGTGCGCCACGCGTTCAATAAGCGCAATGTAGAAGGAGATCCTTTACCATGACGGACAACCCCAAGATCGAGGAACTGCGAGCCCTCAAAGAGAAAAGCAAGGAGGGCGGCGGTGAAAAGCGCGTCGCCCGGCAGCACGACCGCGGCAAACTGACCGCCCGCGAACGCCTTGAGCTTCTGCTAGATCCCGGCAGTTTCCGCGAGCTCGATAGTTTCGTCGTTCATCGTGAGCGGCACTTCGGTATTGATGAACAGCAGTACCTCGGCGACAGTGTGGTCACCGGTTGGGGCACGATCAACGGGCGGCTGGTGTACGTCTTCTCACAGGATTTCACCGTGTTCGGAGGCAGCCTCTCCGAGGTGCACGCTGAGAAGATCTGCAAGATCATGGATATGGCCATGAAGACCGGTGCACCCGTCATCGGCCTCAATGACTCGGGCGGTGCCCGCATTCAGGAGGGTGTTGTCTCACTGGGTGGCTACGCGGAGATCTTCCTGCGCAACACACTCGCCTCCGGTGTCGTCCCGCAGATCTCGGCGATCATGGGTCCCTGCGCGGGCGGTGCGGTGTATTCCCCGGCCATCACGGACTTTGTGTTCATGGTCAAGGGTACCAGCTATATGTACATCACCGGCCCGGATGTTGTTGAGACCGTCACCCACGAGAAGGTGACCCATGAGGAGCTCGGCGGTGCGATGGTCCACAACGCGATGTCCGGTGTGAGCCACGTCGCTGCCGAAACCGAAGAGGACTGCATCTACCTGCTGCGCGAGATGCTCAATTACATCCCGCAGAACAACCTGGAAGACCCGCCTTATGTGCCGACCAACGACGATCCGCTGCGCATGGATGAGCGGCTGGACAGCATCGTGCCGGAAAACCCCAACAAACCGTATGACATCAAAGAAGTCATCCGCATGGTCGTCGACGACGGCGAGTTCTTTGAGATCCACGAGCACTACGCCCAGAACATCGTGGTCGGGTTCGCCCGGCTTGGCGGCTACAGCGTCGGCATTGTGGCCAACCAGCCCGCTGTGCTGGCCGGCGTCCTGGATATCAACGCCTCGGTCAAGGGCGCGCGCTTCGTGCGCTTCTGTGACTGCTTCAACATCCCGCTGGTGACCTTTGAGGATGTGCCGGGGTTCCTGCCCGGCATCGATCAGGAGCACCACGGCATCATCCGCCATGGGGCCAAGCTGCTGTATGCCTTCTGCGAGGCCACCGTGCCCAAGCTAACCGTGATCACCCGCAAGGCGTACGGCGGCGCCTACGACGTGATGAGCAGCAAGCACATCCGCGGTGACTTCAACATCGCCTGGCCAAGCGCCGAGATCGCGGTGATGGGGCCGGACGGTGCCGTGCGCATCATTCACCGCCACACCCTGGCGGAAGCCGACGACCCGGAGACCAAGAAGGCTGAACTGGTCGAAGAATACCGCCGCAACTTTGCCAATCCGTATGTCGCCGCGCAGCGCGGGTACATCGACGACGTGATCGAGCCGCGGGAAACCCGCCCGCGCCTGATCAACGCGCTGGAGGTGTTCCGCAATAAGCGCGATACCAACCCGCCCAAGAAGCACGGGAACATCCCCCTGTAGGAGGGCATAATGGCTGAAACACCAACCCTATTTCGCAAAGTTCTGGTCGCCAACCGCGGCGAGATCGCGGTGCGCGTGATCCGCGCCTGCCGCGAGCTCGGCCTGCAGACGGTGGCCGTCTACTCGGATGCTGACCGCAACGCGATGCACGTCCGCTATGCGACAGAAGCGTATCACATCGGGCCGTCGATTCCGGCGCAGAGCTACCTCGTGATGGACAAAATCCTGGATGTAGCGCTCAAGACCGGCGCGGACGCGATTCATCCCGGCTACGGCTTCCTCTCTGAGCGAGCCGCCTTCGCGCGGGCGTGCGCCGATGAGGGCATCGCCTTTATCGGGCCAAACGCGGACTCCATCGAGAAGATGGGGGACAAGATCACCGCCCGCTACACGATGCAGTCGGCAGGCGTGCCGGTCGTACCGGGCACCGACAGTAAAGACGTCCTTTCCGATGAGGACCTGCGGGCCGCCGCTGAACAGGTCACCTTCCCGCTGTTGATCAAAGCGACGGCGGGCGGCGGTGGGAAAGGCATGCGCCGCGTCCACAGTATGGCTGAGTGCGATGGCGCGCTGGCCAGCGCCCGCCGCGAGGCGACCGCCGCCTTCGGTGACGGCAACGTCTACCTGGAAAAGCTCATCGAGGGTGCCCGCCACATCGAGATCCAGGTGCTCGGCGACATGCACGGCAGCGTGATCCATCTGGGTGAGCGCGAGTGCTCGATCCAGCGCCGCCACCAGAAGCTGCTCGAAGAATGCCCCTCGCCGTTTGTCGATGAGCAGCTGCGCGCACAGATGGGTGCCATGGCCGTCCGCGCCGCTGAAGCCGTGAACTACGTCAACGCGGGCACGGTCGAATGCCTGGTCGACAAAGACAAGAACTTCTACTTCCTTGAGATGAACACCCGCCTGCAGGTGGAGCATCCGGTCACTGAGATGGTGACCAACATGGATATCGTCAAGGAGCAGATCCGGGTGGCACGCGGCAGGCCGCTCTCACGCACACAGGACCAGATCGAGATGAACGGCTGGGCCATGGAGTGCCGCATCAATGCCGAAGACCCATACAACAACTTCCTGCCCTCGACGGGCACCATCACCTCCCTGACCCTGCCCAGCGGACCCGGCGTCCGCGTGGATACGGGTGTGGTGGAGGGCGATGCGATCACCGCCTACTACGACCCAATGATCGCCAAGCTAATCGTCTCCGGGGATACACGCGGTGAGGTCATCCTACGGATGCGCCGTGCCCTCAGCGAGTACCGGATCATGGGGCTTAAGACGAACATCCCCTTCCACTTGGCCCTGCTTGACAGCCTGCGCTTCCAAGCCGGGCAGTTCGATACCACCTTCGTGGAAGAGCGCTTCTCGATGGAACCTTCCGAAGAGGACGCGCAGAAGCTGCGCCCCGAGATCGCCGCCATCCTGGCTGCGCTGGCCTCCCACCGGATGCGCCAGCAGGCCGCTCAGGTGGTCGGTCGCAACGAGCGGGACGTGAGCAACTGGAAGCTCGTCGCCCGCGCTGACAAGATGCGGCGCTACTAAGGAGGACCCAAGATGCGCTATGAAGTAGAGGTCGAAGGCCACGACCATATCTTTGAAATCGTGATCAACGAAGACCGTGTGATTCTGGTGGACGGCGAAGAAGTTGCCATCGATTTCACCGATCTGCAGGCACCGGGTCTGTACTCGCTGCTGGTAGACGGTGAATCCTTCGACGCGATGATCGAACATCAGGACGCCCAGTGGAACGTCCTGCTGCGCGGCCACCTGTATGAGGTGCACATCACTGATGAGCGCACCCGCCGCCTGCATGCCCGTGCTAAGATGCTCGCCGACGACAGCGGCGAAGCCAAGATCACCGCCCCCATGCCGGGCCGCGTGGTCGCGGTGCCCGTTGAGCCCGGCCAGGCGATCGCCAAGGGCGACAACGTGATCATCCTCGAATCGATGAAAATGGAAAACGAGCTCAAATCCCCGCGTGATGGCACCGTGGAACGCGTCAACGTCAAAGCTGGCGACAACGTGGAACAGCATGCGGTGCTCGTGGTGATCGCCTGAGGTGACAGGGGCGGCACCGCGCCGCCCCTACGATATAATCTCCCTATACGCTGGTCAATACAGGATATGAGTATGTCTATCGTTAACGTGGACGACATCCAACGAACGGACGACCCACAGCGCCCCAAGCGCCGCCCGCCGTGGATCAAGGTGCGGGCACCCAGCGGCGAGACCTACGAACAGGTTCGCACCCTGATGCGCTCCAAGGAACTGCACACCGTCTGTGAGGAGGCCATGTGCCCCAACCTCGGCGAATGCTGGGGCAAAGGCACCGCCACCTTCCTGATGATGGGCGATACCTGCACGCGCTCCTGCGGCTTCTGTGATATCAAGACGGGCCGCCCGCCCGCCCTCGACTGGCAGGAACCGCTGCGCATCGCCGAGTCGGTGAAGGCCATGAACCTCCAGCACGTAGTGATCACCTCCGTCAATCGCGATGAACGCGCCGACGGCGGCGCACCGATCTTCGCCATGGTGATCCGCAAGATACGCGCGATCCACCCGGGCTGCTCGATTGAAGTGCTCATCCCGGATTTCAAGGCGAACGAAGACGCGCTGAAGATCGTGATGGACGCCCAACCAGAGATCCTCAATCACAATGTGGAAACCGCCCGGCGGCTGTTCAAGACTGTGCAGCCCCAGGACAACTACGAATGGGCACTGACGACCCTGCGCAATGCCAAGCGCATGCAGCCCCTCGTGCTGACCAAGTCCGGCATCATGGTCGGGTTGGGCGAGACCTTCGATGAAGTGGTGGAGACCATGCAGGATCTCGCCGCTGAAAAGGTCGACATCCTGACCATCGGGCAGTACCTGCAGCCAAGCCGCAAACACCTGCCCATCGACCGGTACTACACAGTGGAAGAGTTCGAGGAACTGCACCGCATCGGCCTGGACCTGGGTTTCAAGTGGGTGGAAAGCGGCCCGCTGGTTCGCTCCTCATACAAAGCCGCCGAACAGGTCAAACAGCTCTCGCAGCTCGGCTACTGGAGCCCCATTGCCGGAGGCCTCAGCGAATAAGCGAGATGCAGCGGGGGCAGACGCTTGAGGTCAAACCGGGCCACCTGCTGGCGGCCCTGCTGGAAGGCGTGGCCCGGCTCCCCTCAGCGCAGGCGCTGCTCCCGCTGGAAGGCTGGCAGAATCGCACACATCTGAATGTGGTAGGCGCGGAGGTGTTCAGCCGGTGGCTCGGTGAACAGCTTGCACACAGCGATCTGCTTCACAGATGAGGCTGCCCCACGCTATAATCCCTCCGCTTTGACGCCTATCACCGGAGGCCATCCTTATGCAGCAGCACACCCTTAAGCTCGATCCAAGACACCTGGTACTGCCCGGCGCGGCAGTGATCGTGGCCCTTCTGCTGGCTGCCCTCTTGGAAGGTGCGGCCCGTCTGCCGCCCGTGCAGGCCGCCCTGCCCCCGCCCAGCGTAGGCGCGCCTCATCCCTTTATGGATCTCAAGGTCAACCGGCTGGATGCACTTGTGGCTGAACACGGCGAAGTGGACTGTATCTTCGTTGGCAGTTCCGTTGTGGACCGCGGCATCGATATTGTGGCGCTGGCGGCCGCCTATGAAGCCGCCACCGGCGAACCACTCACCTGCTTCAACTTCGGGCTGAGCCGCACCTCCGTGTTTGATGCGGCGTCGCTGTTGGCCCTGCTTGATGCCCGCTACAACCCCGATCTGCTCGTGTACGGCACCTCATTCCGCGAGTTCGACAGTGGATTCGGCAACACGGCCCAAACGATTCAGGTCGCCTGGTCCCAGCACCAGCTTGACAATCCATCGCTCAGCGGGTGGCTGGCCGAGAACGCAATGGCATATCGTTACATTTTGGCGGGCGTGCTCTGGCTGACCCAGCCTGCAACCTGGGAAGAGCGCGTCGAACGCGAGAGCATCATTGATGCCTACGGCTATTCGCCCGAATACACGGTGGCCACCCGTGAGGACTTGTATGCGCCCCCCAGCGACTATGTTCAGTCTGCGGCGGCCTCTTACACGGTCGATACAACGCAGATGGACGGGCTGCGCGCCATCAATACGCTGCGCGAGGCTGGCGTGCCCGTACTGCTGGTTGAGATCCCGCTGCCGGATGTGACCTATGAACTGGTTGGGGAGGATGCCTACCAGGATTTCCGCACGCAGGTTGGCGGATACACGCAGCAGACCGGCCTACCCTACTGGGAAACACGCGCCCTTGATCTGGTGCCGCCGGACGGCTGGAAAGACCGGGGGCATGTCAACGTGGTAGGCGCGGAGGCGTTCAGCCGGTGGCTGGGTGAACGCCTGGCCCAAACCGATCTGCTTCCTGGCGGCTGAGTGCACATCTGGCATGTGGTGCCCCACCACCTGACCTTTGTGCACCGGGGGGCGGCGGCCCTCGCGGCACAGGGCCACACCATCACCCTGGCCACGCGCAGCCGGAGCTATCCACACACGCCGGATATGCGGGTAGTTCACCTGCCGCCCTACGCAGGCCTGCGCGATCCAAAGCGGATGGCACGGATGCTGCGCCACACACCGCCCGCCGGATTTCTGCGCGCACCCGGCCCACTCCGCGATCGGATCCGGTATGCGCCGTTCTACGCACACCCACCGCCTGATGTGATGCACGTCCACTTCCCGATGACAGCCGCCCTCTATCCCACCCTTGATCGTGCTCCGGTCGTGGTGAGCTGTTGGGGTTCTGACCTCAACCTGCTGCCCGAACAACCGCCAGCGGAACAGGCCCGGCGGCTGGAAGTTCTGCGCCGCGCGGATGCCATTACGTGTGTATCCACTGCCCTAGCCGCAGAGGTCAAACGGCTGGCCGGGCGGGAAGCGCACGTGGTGCACAGTGCGGCCCCCTATCTGCCCGATGCGCCGCCCCGACCACCGAACGACCCACCGGTGATCGTCACGGTGGCCCGCCTGCATCCGGTCAAAGGCATCGATCTGTTGTTGGCAGCGCTGGCGCGTTTGCTCCGGCGCGGCGTGGATTTCCGCGCATGGCTGATCGGCGACGGCCCCTTGTGGAAAGAAGTCCGCTACTCCATCACCGATCTGGGGTTGGGAGCACATGTCGAGCTGTTAGGGCGGCTGCCCTTCGCGCAGGTCGTGGAGCGGCTGTACGCTGCGGATCTGTTTGTGCTCAGCAGCCACGCGGAGGGCATTGCCACCGCCGCTCTGGAAGCCATGGCCGCCGGGCTGCCAGTCGTGAGCACCGATGTGGGCGGCATGCGTGAGGCTCTTCGGCACGGCGTGCTGGTTCCGCCGCGCGACCCAGATGCATTGGCCGATGCGGTGGGTGACCTGTTGGCAGCCCCCGACCGGCGAGCACAGTTGGGTCGTGACGCACGTGCGCATATGC
>JAADYX010000073.1 GCA_010092885.1 Chloroflexota bacterium
CGATCTGCCCGGGCAGCGGCCCCTCCCCGTCAAGGGTCAGTTCGTGGCCGCCTGGTGCCTGCGCAAGCTGCCGTCTGGCCCCGCTGCGCCAGAAGAAGCTGGTCAGCGGGGCGACCGGAAACCCCCGCTCAGCCAGGCGGATGGCGGGCGTGAGCACATCGCCCAGCGGCATGGAGCCGTGCTCCTCAACCAGATCACACCAGGCGGCGGCGGCACCGGGCACGGTGACTGTATGCGGATGGTAGGGTGGCAAGCCGCCGGCGAAGCCATCCGCGGCGATCCGTTCAAGGGTCAACGCGGCGGGGGCCCGCCCGGAGCCGTTCAATGCGCTGACCCGGCGCGCACCGGCATCGTAGTAGAGCGCGAAGGCATCCCCACCGAGACCGGTACTACACGGTTCGGTGACCTGCAGCACAGCGGCCACCGCGATGGCCGCATCGGCGGCGTTGCCACCTGCCATCAACGTCGCGAGCCCGGCCTGAGTGGCCAACGGCTGGCTGGAGGCGACCATGCCGCCATTCGCGTACACGGCCGAACGTCTGGAGTTAAACATAGGACCTCTCTCGGAGCCATGCCTGTGGGTGCACGGCGATGGGTGTGGGCAAAAAGCGGCGCACACGCGGTGCGGTGCGCAGAAACCATTGGAGGCGGCGCTCACGGGCGGGCCCCCAGGGCAGATCAAACGCCTCACGCAGATGGTCAGGCATCAACCCGATGCTGACGAAGCTCGCCAGCCGCACCATCTGGCCGAACACCGGGTAGCGCACAATCGCCCGCCAGATGGCCCGGGCTGTCTCGCCTACGGCCAGGGTACCGCCGTAGATGGTCTCTTGCATGTAGGCGTCAAATGCGGGGTAATCCGGCGGCAGCAGATCCGGTGTAACGCCGAACATGCGGCCCATCTTCACACTGTCGCGGTAATAGGCCTCGCGATCAGCGGGGCTCATCGGATGCACAAGCGCATCATAGAAGACGATGCACGAGTCGACGAGGGTCGCCCACACCCACAGCCGCAGGGCCGGATCGTCGGCGTCGTAGGCGGTGCCCGCCTCATAGTGACCGACCGGCTCGGCCAGCACCCCGTTTACGGGCCGGTGGCACCGGTTGACCCCGCGCGCCGCACCTCGCATGATGGCATCCTCACCGAAGCTCATGCGCTGCATCATATTGACCGTGCGGAACAGACGCTTCAGCGGGCGCCGTTTGAAGTCAGAGTGTTCAGCCACCCCGGCAGCAACCAGCGGATGGGCTATCTCAAGCAGCAGAGCGCGTGTGCCGCTGAGCAGAAGTACAAGTTCGCGGTTCACCCGCCAGAGCATGTCATCGGGCGTATACAGTCCGGGCCGGTCTGGTTTTCTCATCAGTGTGTTTCCCTCAAATACTCGTGGCCAACAGGCCCACTGCGGCCAGTGCGTTCCAGCAGAGGTGAGCGATAACGGGTGCCCACACCGAACCGGTGATGGTCCGCAGCCCGCTGAGGAAGGTGGAGAGGATGACGATCTGTAAGATGGCACTTGCCGTGCCGAAACCGGCGATCAGGTGAAGGGCAACGAAGGCCACCATGGAGATCAGAAAGGGCAGCCGGTGTGCCTTCCAGTCCAGCTGGGCCGCGCTCAGGTCGTGCGCTTCGGGGAGCAGGGCGTTGTAAAGCGCCCCCCGGAATACGAATTCCTCCGCAAAGGGCACGACGCTGACAACCATCATCGCGGTGAAGATGGTCAGGCCTGTGTTGGTGGAAAAGAGGACTTCCTGCGCCTGCACATCCGTTTCACCGAACTGGGTGATCACAACCCCGGCTATCGCCAGCAGCGGAATCAGCATCAAGGGAATGGTCCAGGCGGGTATCCGCTTGATCGGGAAAAGGGCCAGCCAGATCTGGGTGGGCCGTTCACTGAAGCGCGGCAGGCTCAGGGCGAGAATGACAGTCGCCGACATGGCCAACGCGACACCGACCACCTGCGCAGTGATCCCCGGCGGTGAGATCGCGAAATCCAGCAGTGCCTCGCTCAGACGGTTCGAGCTCTGCGGGAGCGGCTGCTGTGTCAGGACGAAGACGGGCAGCAGCACCGCAATCCCCGCCGCGATCTGACCGACTGTCAGGGTGAGGAGCAGCAGGAGCGCATAGCGCCAGCGCGCACGCCACGGCGGCATCATAGGCCGAGATCAGCCTTCAGGGTGCGCAACCGGTAGAGAGCCTGTTCCAGGCGACCGACGTTGTGCGGATTGTTCAGCCAGCGTGACGCCCCACTGGGATGAGGCAGCGGCACAATGTGCCGCCCTTGCGCATCAATCATGGACTCCCCAATCACATCGGCCAGTTGAAGCTGCGGGGGATAGAACAGCTTCACGGCGAGGCTGCCCACCGGCACGATGACCTCCGGCCTGACGAGCGCGATCTCGGCATCCAACCACTTGCGGCACAGCTTGCGCTCTTTGGCGCTTGCCTGCCTGTCACCGCTGCCATTCTCCTTTTCGCCGGGGAAGCACTTGGTCACGCTGGTGATATAGGCCGTCTGCCGGAAGGACTCTTCGTCATCCCAACCGGCACGCTTAAGCCAATCAAAAAGGCGGCTGCCCGCCTCCCCGGTGAAGGGGATATTGCTTTGGGCGTCGGCACCGCTGGGTGCCTGCCCCACCACCATCAGCCGGGCCGCCTGCTGCCCGGCTACAATCGGCGTCGAATAGATATCATACCCGGCCTCAGCACACGCGCGGCAGGTGCTCAGGTCGGCCAGCATAGATGGGAGATCGCTGTAGTCGGTCATACGTGAAGTGTACTTATGCGGGCGGGTATCGGTCAAGTGATCAAGAAATGCTGTGTGAAAATCGCTACAATTTACTGTGCACGTTTACCAGATAGGAAAGAATCGTTTCAATGAAACGTTTGATCATGATTGTCATCAGCGGGCTGCTGCTGGCTGCCTGTGGTCAGGCCGCCGCGGAGGCATCGCTCATCAGTGAGGGTGTGGAGCCGGAGGGCTTCACCCGGGCGGATGGTCCGCGCGCCTGGGACTTCCCTGCCGACTACGGCCCCCACCCCGACTATCAGACCGAGTGGTGGTATTACACCGGCAACTTGACCAGCCCGGACGGACGGCACTTCGGCTACCAGATGACCTGGTTCCGGCGGGCCGTTGAGCCCGCACCGGAGCGCACGGAGCGCGAGTCGGATTGGGCCGTTGAGCAGATCTACCTGGCGCACTTCGCCGTCACAGACGTCGGTGGGGGCACCTATCAGGCGTTTGAGCGCTTCAGCCGGGGCGCTGCTGACCTGGCGGGCGCGCAGGGGGATCCGTATCGGGTCTGGTTGGAAGACTGGTACGTTGAGACCATCGGCCCGGAGACCTACGCCATGTTCGCCGAAGCCGAGGGCGTCACGCTGGACGTGGAGATGGTCAGCCGCAAAGAGCCCGTGCTGCAGGGCGAGCAGGGCTACAGCCAGAAAGGCCCGGAGCCCGGCAACGCCAGCTACTACTACAGCCTGACCCGCCTGGAAACCACCGGCACGATCACGGTGGACGGCGAGACCTTTGAGGTAAGCGGCATGAGCTGGAAGGACCACGAGTTCAGCACGAGTGCGCTCAGCGATGGGCAGATCGGCTGGGACTGGTTCTCCATTCAGCTGGACGACGGTACCGACCTGATGTTCTACCACGTCCGCCGTGAGGACGGCTCCATTGACCGCCTCTCGAAGGGATCGCTCTCGGATGCACAGGGCAACACCCGGGTGATCCTGTACCGGGAAGACGACTACATCATCGATGTGACAGACACATGGACCAGCCGCGAGACGGGAGCCACCTACCCCGCCGGGTGGGAGGTCACGATCCCCTCAGCGGACATGACAATCACGATTGAGCCGCTGCTGGCCGATCAGGAACTGAATGTCAGCTATGCGTATTGGGAGGGGGCTGTCCGCGTGAGCGGCACCCATAACGGCCAACCTGTCAGCGGATTTGGCTATGTGGAGCTGACAGGCTACGCTTCATCAATGGAAGACCAATTCTAAAGACAAGGGCTGCAGATGAGGGAACAGAATAACAGGCAGCGCGTGGCCCGCATCGCGCTGATCGCTGCGGGCGCGCTGCTCTTCCTCTGCGTGGTTGTGCCGTTCTTGATCCCGGTTCCGCCGTTGGAAGGGACCGTACAGCCGGAGGACCTCGCCGACAGTGACAGCGCGTTTATCGGCCTGACGGTTGGCGGCGTGGAAGGCTACGACGTTCACTACAAAACGTTCGGCGAGGGCGAACCGGTCTTCGTGATGCTGCACGGTTTCAACGCGAACCTGTACAGCTTCCGGCAGGTGACCGGGCCTTTCAGCGAGTACGGGCGCGTCATTGTGCTGGACCGTCCTGCTTCCGGGTTGAGCGAGCGCCTGACGGCGGGTGACTTCACGCCGCCGAACAACCCGTACACCAACGAGGCACAGATCGATGTGGTGATCGGCCTGATGGATGCTCTCGGGGTGGAGCAGGCGGTGCTCGTCGGGCATTCGGCGGGTGGCACGGTGGCCATGGATGTCGCGCTGGCCCATCCGGAGCGGGTTGAAGGCCTGATTCTCATCAGCCCGGCGATCTATGCGGGCGGCGGGCCGCCGCCTTTTGTCGGCGTCCTGCTGGCTCTCCCGCAGTTCAACCGGTTGGGGCCGCTCGTTTCTCGCGCATTTGTGAACAGCGGCAATCTGCTGGAAGGAGGCTACCATGACCCCACGCGCATCGAACAGGAGACGATTGAGCTGGCGGAGAAGTCATTCCAGGTCGACAACTGGGACCGCGCCCTGTGGGAGCTGACACGCGCCAGCCGCATGGCGGACTTTGAGGACAGGTTGGATGAGGTCACCATGCCGGCGTTGATCGTCACCGGCGATGATGACCGTGTGGTGCCCACCGAACAGAGCGTCCGGCTGGCAGGCGAACTGCCCAATGCCGAGATCCGCGTTATCGAAGCGTGCGGACACGTCGCGCACGAGGAGTGCCCTGTGCCCTTCCTGCGGGCCGTTGACTCGTTCCTCGCGGATCTCGAATGAGGCGCAGCGTAGCATAGGTGATCGCCTGGTCGAGCGTCTCAAAGACGGGCACATCGCGCTTGCCGTACTGGGTCTGGCGGAATGCCTGCGCCATCAGGCTGATCAGATCCCCCGACCCGACGATGTACAGGCGCGCGTCCGGATCCTTGAAGAGGGGCGCACGCTCGGCGGTCACCACCCCCAGGGCCATCACCAGCTCGCTGAAGCTCAGTCTGGTCCGGGCCATATCCACGATCACGATATAGCGTCCCTCAAGTGGCTCGGCGGCGGCAGTCGTCAGCTTGAAGGCCTTCTTGAAGTCGGCCTCGCCGTTCTTGAGCGGATTGAGCATACTCATGACGATGATGTTCTGGTTGGTCACACGTCGGACTGAAATCGGCATGTCTGCACCTCATGGGCTCTCTTGTGTGCATTAAACCTACCCGCTTGATGTTTCCATCCGGTTGCAAGGGTGTAAAGGGTCTGTAAACGTGGCACCAACCTGAGCGGGTTGCTACCTTCACTTATGCTCCCGGTCTCCCCGGGAGCCCGCGATCATCGATTTGACAGGACAATATCATGGCAAAGAACGCGATTGTGTGGGGTGCCAGCGGCGCGATTGGGCGGGCGTTTGTCAACCAACTGGCCGCCGACGGCTGGAAGGTGCTGGGTGTATCCCGGCACCCGGAAGACCTCGCCGACCTGACGGACCACCGGCTGACCGCCGACGTGGCCGATCCGGGGCGCGTGCGTGAGGCGGTGCACGCCGCGGGCATGACCCTGAAATCCCTGGACCTCTATGTATACGCCGCGGGCGATATCACGTCTGTACCGGTACGCGAGATGGAACCGCACGACTGGCACCGCATCCTGAATGCCAACTTCAGCGGTGCCTACCTGACAACACATCACAGCCTCAAGCTGCTCAATGAGGGCGCGCATGTGGTGTACATTGGCGCTGTCAGTGAGCGGCTGCGCCTGCCGGGTCTTTCTGCCTACGGGGCTGCAAAGGTCGCTCTGGAAGCCTTCGCCGATGCGCTCAAAAAGGAGGAACGCAAGCTGAACGTGCTTGTGGTCCGACCGGGGGCGGTGGATACTGACTTCTGGGAGAAGGTGCCGATGAGCAAGCCCAAAAGCGCCCTCAGCCCGGAGGATGTCGCACAGCGCACACTGGAAGCCATCGCCAACGGCGAGAAGGGCACCCTTGATCTCTGAGGGGTTGCGCACCGCGGCCCGATGACGTATGCTCGTTCGCCGTGACGAAACGCTATTTTCCTCTCATCGTAGTTTTGCTGTTGGCCGGATTCGCGCTGCGGATGCTCCGCCTTGGCGATATCCCGCTGAGCGGTGACGAAGCCTACAGCGTCATCACGTGGCTGCGGCTGCCCGCTGATGTGCTCATCAGCGAGATCGCCGTGGCCACCACCGAGCCGCATCCGCCGCTGGCTCTGCTGCTGTACAACGCGTGGGGCTCGCTGGTCGGCGACTCACTGGTGGCCGTCCGCATGATCGCTGTGCTGCCGGGCATGCTGGCTCTCGCTGCCGGATACGCGCTTACCAAACAGCTTGCCGGTCAGCGTGCCGCGTTGGTCGCCTTGGGCCTGCTGGCCGTCAACCCCTTCCTGATCGACTATGGGCA
The DNA here is from genome assembly GCA_010092885.1 of Chloroflexota bacterium. GTDB lineage: Bacteria > Chloroflexota > Anaerolineae > Aggregatilineales > UBA3940 > TC-195. Next base: position 6,645 of record JAADYX010000073.1, read on the forward strand.
GTTCGCGCGCAACTACGGGCTGTGGATCGGGCTGAGCGCATTGACCCTGCTCACGATGGTCCATACGTGGGAGCGCAGGCCGCAGCGCTATCCGCATTGGCTGCCGTATATCGGGTTGGCCGCCCTGACCGGATATGTCTTCTATCTTGAAGCGTTCATGTTCGTGGCACACAATCTCTACGCGCTGGTCCGGATCGCCAAACAGCCGCGCGCCCTGCCCGCCTGGATCGGGGCGCAGGTGACGCTGGCCGCCGTGCTCGCGCCCTGGTGGCTGCGCCCGGCGCTGTTCAACAACGCGCAGGACTACACGCCGAACGGCCACCCAGCCAATCCACTGTGGGCGGTGCAGGCCTTCCTGTTCGGTGACACACTGCCCACGCCGCTGCAGGCGGCACCCATCAGCGACCCGGCAAACATCATCACAATCGCGGCCCTGCTTGCGTTGGGCATCCTGGTGGCGGCCCTGCTCGTTGTCCTTGGGCACAAATCCCTTGAGGACACGGTATTCCTCGCGGCACACACGCTGATCCCCCTGCTCGGCCTGACGCTGCTGACGGTCATCACGGGGCGCAGCTACTTCGATCCGCGCTATATCGCCTCCGCGGCGCTGCCAGCGATAGTACTGGTCAGCGTGGCGGCCGATCAGGCGATCAGGCAGCGCCCCCGGATCGTGTGGGCGGCGGGCGCGGGTGCTGTCGCGCTGTGTGGGTTAAGCCTGTGGCACTACCATACCAACCCGACCTTCGCGCGCGGGCCGGACTTTCCGCGGGTGATCGAGCTGCTCAACACGCAGGCTGAAGACGACGATCTGGTGATCTTCAACACGACGGATCCGGCCTTCACCTATTACTATGACAGGCATTATGCGCACCCGGGTGAACTGGTCACACTGCCGGGGCGCTTCCAGGCAGACTATGAGGAGACTGCTCCGCTGGTTGAAGCGGCGGTCGCGGGACATGAACGGGTATGGTTCGTGCCGGTGAGGGGCAACCCGTACGATCCGGCGCAGGTCGTCTACCAATGGTTGGACGACCACCGGCAGTATATCTCCGACCAGTGGATCAACCAGGTGCGCGTGTACCAGTTCGCCGATTGGACAGCCAGCACGGTTGGGCAGCCGGTCGGGGTTGAGTTTGACGGCGTGGCTGTGCTGGAAGGCTACCGCCTGACCCCGTCGGCAGAGCAGTGGGAACCGGGCATCACCGTCTACGTTGAGCTGTTCTGGCAGCCGATCAGCCAGACAGACGAGATAACGCGCGTATTTGTGCATCTGTGGGGACCACCCCGCCCGGAAGGCGGCATTCTGTGGGCACAAGACGACCAGATGCCGCAAAATGGCCGTGCCTCAATGGAGGTGTGGGAGCCCGGGACCCTCATCCGGGATGCGTATGCGCTCCAGCTGCCCGCAGACCTGCCACCCGGCACCTACCAGCTGGCGATGGGCATCTAC
>JAADYX010000074.1 GCA_010092885.1 Chloroflexota bacterium
GTGAGTATCACGCCCGGTGTTCAGAGCAAATACATCGTCCCAGGCCCCACTGGAGAACAGCGCCGCAGTGAGGAACCCGGACGCGGTGACCTCAGCCCGCCCCGCGAACTCATCGAGCGTGGCCGTGGCCTGCTGCCAAATGAGGCCAGCCCCCGCTGCGGGATCAAGGGGTGCACCGGTGAAATGCATCAGAAGGTCGGCATGGTTACTTGGCTGAGGAGCGAGTAGAAGATCAGGGCCATCACGACCATGTACAGCGCTGCTACCACTGCCGCCACCCCGGCGAAGCGTTCTAGGGGCGTTTCACGACGCAGCATGAAGAACGCGATGCCGCCGCAGCACACCGCAGAAACGCCCATATAACCGGAAACGGCCAGCGGTGCCACCGCACTGTTCTGAGCCTGGATAAATCCCAGTGCACCGAAGATGATCGCGAGCACAAGCAGAATGACAGTGCCCAGGGTCGATACCCGCAGATTGCGCATGAAACGATCTCCTGATGGTTGGATGCGCTGCAAGTATGCAGACTCTATTGCAAATATGCCACTGCACGTTCGTCAGCCGCGCTCATGACCACATTCAGGGTGCGGCCTTCGGCGGCCTGCCGCACATCGATGACTCGCACCAGGTCGGCGAAGGATGCATCTTCCGGGAGCAGATCGGGCAGGCGGTTTTCCGTCTCCAGAAAGAACCGCTTCTGATACCGGCTCTTCGGGTCGTCCGGGTAGAGGGGCAGCGGGTAGATATTCGCCTCAACCAGATCCTGGAAGAAGTGCGTGCCGTGGCTCAGTTCAAGCAGGTTGCCGTTGGTGGTGTGCGCGATCTCCACCAGGATGCGGGCATTGTAGATATCGGCGTAGGTTACCCGCACACCCAAGTTCAGGTTGGAACTGCCCCAGCGGCCCGGACCCATCATGATGAAATTCGTGTCGGCCAGTGTGTTGTTCAGCCGCCCGATCACGCGCGCCGCTTCCACCTTGCGGGCCGGATCATCAATGGTATGGTAAGCGCTTGGGTCCACATACACGATGTGCGTCACGTCTTCCACCATGCCCGGTGAGACCGGATAGTGCACCTCAAAGAGCACATCCTTGTCGGAGAGATCATCGGGCAGCACAACATCGATGTCCTCTTCACGCTGGCTGAGCGCCCGGCACTGCAAGATCGTTACGTGCGTTGTGGGCGTCGGGTGGCTGGCTTGGATTTCCGCGGCGAACTCCATGTCGACCGGACGGCCGTATGCCTCCTGGAGGATGACCAGCGACTGGCGCATCACCTCAGCGAAGTCCCCGCTGCCGAGCACACGGTCGAAGGTGACCACCAGATCGCGCGTATCCAGGTTGATCGGCCGGTGCGTCAGCGGGCGCACATAGCCGCCTTTATCCACCGACATCAGCGCGCCCAACCCGGGGAAGTCCTTGTCCACAATATCCTGGATCGGCACTGTGACGAAGGAGTTGCCCTCCAGATCGATGGCGTCCAGGTAGTGCTGTGAATAGCGGCGCACCATGCGGCTGCTGCGTTCCGGGCGTAGGGTGGGGTGGCTGAGGGCGACCATGCGCGGATAGTCACTGCCGACCCGGTCCACGGCGCGCGTGCCCAACCCGGTGACGAGGCGCAGCAGGCCGTCCTCCCGCCGGATGCGCGGGCTCCACACATGCGGATTGTGGCTGAAGGCCACCCCGGCCATCGTCGGGAAGAAGTAGCGCCCGTGCTGCTGCCCGACCACACGCTGGATCAGGATCGCCATGCGTTCGTCGTAGTCGGTCAGGTTCATGCGCTCCCGGTAGATGAGGGCTTCCGGGCGGACCACACTGGCATACACCTTGATGATGGCGCGTGCCAGGTCATTGAGGTTCTCTTCCGGGGTGCCTTGGTTCGGTAGGAAGAAGCTGTCGTACTTGCCCGCAAACGACGTGTCGAAGTTGTCTTCCAACAGGCTGGAAGAGCGCACGATCAGCGGGGCAGGGCCGACCTCTTCCAGCAGGTCGTTGAGTGCGTCGATCACATAGCCGGGCAGCACACTCTGCAGATAGACATCCCGGATGGCCGGGTAGTCCGCGACCATCTGCTCGTGGGGCTTGTACTTCTGGTTCATGTACTTGAACAACCCGTTCATCGAGTGGAAATCGTAGTAGACATCCGAACCGAGGTACCATGACTCGGGGATACCAATGCGGTCGGCTAGATCAACGCCCTGCCGTGCGCCCTCCCGCTGTAGGATGCTGTAGGCCAACAGCATGCCCGCTGCTTTGCCGCCGATTTTGCCCCGCCCGATGCGATGGTGGCGGATCCAGTTGAGATCCTTCACACTGAAGTACTCACGGGCAACCCGCACAAACGAGAGCTGTTCGCTGATCATCGCGCGGATGATCACCACGATGATCTGGCGCAGATGGTGTTCGACCTCTTTGCGCTCTTCAGCCGGATAGTTTTCGTACGCCTCGCCCTGGGCGAAGAGCACATCCCAGGGTGCCAGCTCCGGGTTGAATTCCAGGAACACTTTGCGGTTGGGCGCCCGCTGGCTGATCACCTCCCGCACGATGTTGCGGAACAGATCATGCGGGAGGTTATAGGCAAAGTAGAAATCGGTGAGGTGGTCGCGCACCTTCTCGATTCGTCGCTGCCACAGATGGGCTGGTTCCTGCATGAGCGGGTCGGTCAGCCCTTCGATCTGCTGCGATTGGATGGCCCGTTCACGTACTTCTTCATCAAATGTCTGCGGTGTGACGATGCCGCGCGCGAAGATCTCCTCACGCATGCGCTGGCGGATCTGCTGCTGCAAAATGGGGTACTGGCTGATTTCAAGGTAGAGTTGGAATACCTTCGGCATGTTGTACGGGTCAATGGACATGGTGCCCTCGTTTTGTTATGTGATCTTAAGGCGAACCGCTGGCCCTGTGGTCCTATTTGCATTTATTATACGGGTATCTACAAGTCTACAGAGTCGTGTATACTACGGTTGGCGTGAATACACTTGTAGATCATCTACGATGGTAGAGTCAAACCTCACACACAGGTCCGCATATTAGCACACGCGGAGAACCGCTATGATAGACTTTCTGAATCGCATTACACAACCCCATCCGTCCATCACAGATCCGACGGAAAAGGTGCGGGCACGCACCCTGGCAGGCGTGTCATTGCTCATGGCTGTGCTTCTGGTTGTAGGCCTGATCGGCCTGGCATTGATTGGCACCCCACTTGGGCGTCTGGCACTCGGCCCTGTTCTGCTGGTGCTTGTACTGGTCGTCTACGGTATGGCCCGGACCCAATCCTACCGGGTTGGCGCCTACCTGCTCTTGCTCACACTGATCGCCTACCGCCCGCTTAACCTGCTCGTCTCTGACGAGCTTGGCGTCACGGCAGCACTCTTCCTGGTGCTGCCCATCGTTTTGGCCGCTGTGCTGCTGCCTCCCGTGCAAACCGGTATCGTCGGCGCGATCACGGTTGTGGTCGGCGGTCTGACGGCAGCATTTCTGGTTGCTCCTGTGGCCGGTACCAACCAGATCGTTTCTTCGGTCGTTATCCTGGCGGTCACGTCTGTACTCGCTACGGTCTTGGCGCAGCTGCGCAAGCGCGATGTGCAAAACGTGCGGGAGGCCGCCGCCGGCCTGGAGCAAATGAACGTTGAGCTTGAACAGCGCATCGAAGAGCGCACGCGCGACCTTGAGCTGGCAGCGGAAGTCTCCCAGCAGGTGGCCCGGCTGATGCGCATGGGCGATCTGCTCCCCCGGCTGGTTGAACTGACCCGTGAACGCTTCGATCTGTATTATGTGCAGGTCTACCTGCTTGACTCGACCGGACAAACGCTGATCATGCAGCAGGGCACCGGCGAACCGGGCCGCCAGCTGAAGACCGCCGGGCACGCCATTGCGGTCAATGCACGGCGCAGCATCGTCGCCCGTGCCGCCCGTGACCACAAGGCGTTGATCATTGAGGACACACGCGGCAGTGACGACTTCCTGCCGAACCCCCTGCTGTCAGAGACCCGCGCCGAGATGGCCGTGCCGATCCTGTACGGTGAGGATACCTTGCTCGGCGTGCTGGATCTCCAGTCCGCGCAGCCCGGTGCGTTTACCGAGGACACCGCCCGCGTGATCAGCAGTCTCGCTGGGCAGGTGGCGGTCGCTGTGCAGAACGCCCGTGCCTTCGAGACGGTTGCGCGTGCCCAGAGCGAAACTCAAGACGCGCTGGACCGGCTGGCAAGCCGCAGCCGCTCAGCCGAGGCAGTAGCTCAGTTTGCGGCGGGCCTGCTCAACATTCAGGAGGGTGGCCTCAAGCCGGCTGACCTGGCTGTGCTCGGAACGGTTGCCGGGCTGGACCGCGTTTACGTCTACGAACATACCGTAGATGGCTTCATCTGCCGGACAGAGTGGAATGACGACGGCATTGCCCCCGTTTCAGCGCACCAACTGACCCTGCCCCAAAGTGCGCCCTCCTGGTTTGAAACCCTCTTTGAGCAGGAGATAGTCATCGCGCAGCGTGCTGACCTGGGCGAAGGGCCGGAAGCGGTGTTCATGGATGCCCATGACGCACAGACGACTGTGCTGGTGCCCATTACCATCGGTGCGGAGATATACGGCATGCTCGGCTTGGACAGCGTCAAGGGGTCCCGTACCTGGGACCAGGGCGATATCGCGCTGCTTAACGCGGCAGCCATCTCGATTGCCTATTCCGTGCGCAGTTCGCGGCTGCTCCGCCAGACGGAAGCCGCCCTGTTCCGCGTTGAGGCGCTGTACTCACTCAGCCAACAGTTGGCCACCGCCGAGACCTTCGATGACCTGCTGAGCATCTTCGTCTCGCCGCTTCAGTCGCTGGCGGGGCTTGTCTCCGCCCTGCTGGTTGTTGATACCGACGACCAGATGCGTATGGTCGCCAGCAGTGATAATGTTAGCCTGGAAGACGGATTGCTCATCGCAACCAAGGAACTGCCCTTTGCTGACGCGCTGGCCACGGACCCCGGCACGATCTATGAGGGCCGCCTGCGTGATGTGCCCATGGGGCAGGACCTGTATGCTGCCTTAAGCGAAGCTCAGGCCGAGACCATCGCGGTCGTCCCGCTGGTGCCTGCCGGTACGCGTGAATGGCTGGCGAATGTGGTGCTCGGCTGGCCGGGCGATGACCATCTTGATGTGGAGCAGGAGCAGATCCTGACGCTGTTCGCGCCGCAGTTCGCGGCGACGCTGGAGAACCGGCGTCTGCAGGAGCAGACACGTGCCACGCTCGCGGAGCTCGACCGGATCTACTCGCTGCCAACCGAGCTGTTGGGTGCTGCACGCGCCGATGGTTACTTCGTAAGCCTGAACCCCTCGTGGGAGGTCCTGCTCGGTTACAACCGTGACGAACTGATGGCCGTACCCTTCGTCGAATTCGTGCACCCGGCAGACGTTGAGCGCACAATCGAGGAGACATCCGTACTTGAAACCGGCGAGCGGGACAGTGTGAACTTCACCAACCGCTACAGGGCCAAGGACGGACGGTACCTGTGGCTCAGTTGGAATGCGACCACCGACCGTGAGAGCGGTCTGATCTACTTCTCCGCGCGTGATGTCACCCAACAGCGTGCGACCCAGGCTGAACTGCTGCTGCGCGACCAGGCCATTGCGAACGCCGGTGTGGGTGTGACCATCGCTGATGCCACCCTCGACGCTCTGCCGCTGGTTTATGTGAACGACACCTTCGTCGAGATGACGGGCTACAGGCGCTCGGAAGTCATCGGGCGCAACTGTCGCTTCCTGCAGAAAGACGATCGCGACCAGGAAGGCCTGACTGAGCTGCGTGCCGCTATGGAGCGGCTTGAGCCTGTCACGGTTCTGCTGCGCAACTACACCAAAGACGGGCACATGTTCTGGAACGAACTGGCGCTCACGCCCATCTTTGGTGAAGACGGCACACTGACGCACTTCATCGGTATTCAGAACGATGTCACGGACCGCATCGAACGCGCCGAGCAGGAACATGTCGCGTTTGAACTGGGTGAACAGCTGACCGCGCTGCTCGACCCCGCGAACCTGCTTGAAACCACCGTGAACAAACTACAGGAAGCCTTCGACTACTACCATGTTCACATGTTCCTGTTTGACCCGGAGCGCGACCTGCTGGTAGTTCGAGCGGGAACTGGCAACGCGGGCAGCATGATGACCGACCGTGCGCACGCTATTCCGCTGCACGTGGAACGAAGCCTGGTGGCGCTGGCAGGCCGCAGCCGTGAGCCTGTCGTTGTGGACGATGTCACCACGGACCCGGCTCACCTGCCCAATCCGCTGCTGCCAGAAACGCGTTCGGAGGTTGCCATCCCGATTGTCACCGGCAGCCGCCTATTGGGCGTGTTGGACGTGCAGGAAGACTACCCGGGTGCGTTCGATGAGAATGAAATCCGCATTCTGCAGATCGTGGCTAACCAGGTATCCGTTGCACTCTCCAACGCGACGCTCTTCGCCCAGACCGAAAGCGCGCTGCAGCAGACTGAGTCTCTCTACAGCGGCACGAATGCCATCACGCAGGCCAGTTCGGAAGACGATATTCTCCACAGCCTGCTGGCACACAGTTTCCTGAGCGATGTGGCCGATGAAGCCGCTTTGTTGGTTTTCACACCGGAGGGCCAGATGGAGGTGGCCGCCACCGCCGGCGCTGGCGAGCCGGTGCTGTTCCGGCAGGGGGAGCCGTTCCACTTTGATGACCTGCTGTTTGCTGACCTGTTGAAGGTGAACGCGATCCGCGTGTACAGTGACCTGCCGCGTGACAACACGCTCGACCACGATATGCGCAAATACCTGCTTGAACAGGATACGAACGGTCTGGTTGTTGCGCCGCTGGCCAGCAGCGAACAGCAGCACGGGCTGCTGGTGGTCCGGATAAGCGGGCCTGTGGCCGAACCTAACGCTGACGATATCCGCCAGCTTGAAACACTCGTTGAACAGGCACAAACCGTCCTCTCGAACCGGCAGCTGCTGCGCCGCGTTCAGGACAACCTCCAGCAGCTGGCATCCAACGAGCGCCGCCTGCGTCTGTTTGTGGAAAACACCCCGGCTGCCGTTGCGATGCTTGACACACAGGGTGAATACATCATCGCCAGCCGCCCATGGCTGGACCTGTTCGGCATAAGCCCTGATGAGGAGGTCATCGGCCGCCCCCACTTTGAAATCGTCCAAAACGCGCCAGAACGGTGGACGGATGCGTTCGAGCGGGCAATGCAAGGCACAGCGGTCCGCCGTGCCCAGGACAGCATCACCCGCCCCTCCGGTGAAACGGAGTACGTCCGGTGGGAGATCTACCCCTGGTATAGTGCGGAAGGTGATATCGCGGGTGTGGTGGTCTTCGTCGACGTGATCACCGATACGATTATCCAGCAGCGCCGCGAGCAAACCGTCTATGAGCTCGCGCGCCAGCTGACCACTACCCTCGATGTCGATGAGGTGCTGCAAAGCACGATAGCCCAGCTGGAAGAAGGGTTCCAGTTCTACCACTCGCACATCTACATACTTGACGATGTCAGCGGCCAGCTCATCGTACGGGCCGGTCAGGGCAGCGCGGGCCAGCAGATGGTGCAGTTTGCGCACAGCATTCCGCTGTCTGCCCAGCGCAGCCTCGTCGCGAAAGCGGTTCGCAACCGCGAACCGGTCGTCGTGAACGATGTGCACAAAACAGAAGGTCACCTGCCCAACCCGCTGCTGCCAGCCACCCGTTCTGAGTTGGCCCTGCCGCTGATGGCCGGTGGTCGTGTGCTCGGCGCGCTGGATATCCAGCACGATGTGGCCGATTACTTCACCGAAGGCGAGGTGCGGACGTTGAGCGTCTACGCCAACCAGCTAGCCATCGCTCTGTCCAACGCGGCATTTGTCAGTGCTACGACCCAGGCACGGCGCGACTACCAGCTGTTGGCTGACAACGCCACAGACATGATCTCCCGCCATGCGCTGGATGGCACGTACACCTATGTCTCGCCAGCGGTTACGCTCCTGCTTGGCTACGAGCCTGAGGAACTTGTCGGCCTGCCATCGTATGACTTCTTCCACCCGGACGACCTGGAAAAGATCACCGGCTCATACGATAACACTGTGGACTCCATCGATAATGCGCCGCCCATCGAGCATCGCCTCCGCAACAAGGATGGTCACTACGTATGGGTGGAGACCAGCAGCCGGATCGTTCGTGACCCGGAGACAGACCAGCCGGTTGAGATCGTGGCGGTTACCCGTGACATCACGACCCGTATCATCGGTCAGAAGCGGCAGGAAACGGCGTATGAAATCGCGCAGTCCATCTCGCGCTCGCTGGATATTGAGACCATGCTCAAGCAAACGGTGGACCGCATCTGCGAGGCGTTTGACATCTACCACGCACAGATCTATCTGCTCGATGAAGCGGGTGATGTATTGAACCTGCGTGAGGGGCGTGGCAGCGTCGGCAAGATGCTCAAGGAGCGGGGCCACTCGCTGCCGATGACGGCCCAGCGCAGTATTGTGGCCAATGCCGCGCGCCTGCGCGAACCCGTCGTGGTGAACGATGTGACCGCCGACCCCACCCACTTGCCCAACCCGATGCTGTCACAGACCCGCTCTGAGGTTGCTATCCCGCTCATCCGTGGTAATGAGGTACTGGGTGTCCTGGACCTTCAGCAGTCAACTAAGGACTACTTCACCCAGGACCTGGTGCAGACGCTGGGCATTGTCGCCAACCAGGTGGCAGTGACCGTCTACAATGCGGCCCTGTACCGCGAGCAGGTTGAGACCGCCCGCGAGCTGCGCGCTCTGGACCAGCTCAAATCCGAGTTCCTGGCAACCATGAGCCACGAGCTGCGGACACCGCTCAACTCCATCATCGGCTACTCCGAACTGCTCATCGATGAGATCGGTCCGGAGGTGGATGAGATGACGCTTGAGGACCTGCAGGCCATTCACTCCAGTGGGCACCATCTGTTGGCCATCATCAATGACATTCTGGACCTGGCCAAGATCGAATCAGGCCGCATGGAGATCAACCGCAGCGAGGTCGAGCCGCTGGCCTTCGTCAACCAGCTTGCGGACATGACCCGTGTGCAGCTGCGCGACCGTCAGGGCGTTGAACTGCTGGTTGAGGTGGAAGAAGACCTCCCCAAGATCATGGTGGATACGGTCCGCTTCCGGCAGATCATGCTCAACATCCTCGGCAATGCGGTGAAGTTCACCGAGAAGGGCCATGTCAAAGTGATGGTCCACCGTGAGGGCAGTTGGATGTTCTTCTCCGTGGAAGACACCGGTGCGGGCATTCCCTTTGCAGCGCAGGAACGTATCTTTGAGCGCTTCAGCCAGGCGGACAGCTCGACCACACGCAAGGCGGGCGGTACCGGTCTCGGGTTGACCATCTCGCGGCAGCTGGCTCAGCTGCACGGCGGCGATCTGTATCTGGCACGCAGCGTGCCGGGGCGCGGCAGCACCTTCACCCTGAAGCTGCCCATCGATGCGCCATCAGCCGCCAGCGATACAGCTGATGCGGAGGGGCTCGCTGGCGAAAACGGCAGCCGGACACAGACTCCTGAAGAGGCCCCGACCGGCGACTGATCATTGCAAAAACAAAACAACGCCCCGCCACTGTTGGTTTTCAGTTGGTGGGGCGTTATAGTCTAGTTAATAAGGAGGCGTCCACGTGAACACCGATACCTTTACCGAAGTGCAGTGTCTGACGTGCGGCCACACCATGCCGCCCGATCTGCTGCGCCGCTCGTGCGGCTCGTGTGGCTCGGTCTGGTTGGACGCCCGCTATGACTACGATCGGGTTGCGCAGCTGTGGCCAGATGCGCTCGCCAACCGCCCAACCAGTTTGTGGCGCTACGCGGAACTGCTGCCGGTCGATCCAGCCTATGCCGTCTCTATCTACGAGGGATGGTCACCGCTTGTAGCAGCCGGGCGGCTCGGTGCGGAATTGGGGCTCAACAACCTGTACATCAAGGATGAGCGCCAATCGCCCACGAGTTCCTTCAAGGACAGGCAGGCCAGCATGGCCGTCTCAGCACTGGTTTCACGGGGTGTCACTGAATGTGTCATGGCCTCTACGGGCAACGCAGCCGCCGCGTACGCCGCGTACTGCGCGCGCGCGGGTATCAAGCTGTGGGTGTTCACCACGAGCCTCGTGCCCGCTGAGAAGATGCGTGAGACGGCTCTATATGGGGCCGAAGTCGTGAAGGTCACCGGCACCTATGACCAGGCCAAGGCGGTCGCCGCCAACTACGCACAACGCCACAATCTGCATGCTGAAAGCGGCGCGAAGGGCGTGGTCGGCAAAGAGAGCATGAAGACCATGGCCTACGAGATCGCCGAATGGTTGGGTTGGAAGGCTCCCGACTGGTATGTTCAGGCTGTGAGCGGGGGCATCGGGCCCATCGGTGTGTGGAAGGGGTTCACCGAATTGGCCCAGATGGGCCTGATCGACCGCCTGCCCAAACTGGCCATCATTCAGGTGGACGGGTGCAGCCCCATGGTGCAGGCTTTCCGGGCGGGCAGTCCCACCGCCGAACCGGTCACGCCGCGCACAAACATCACTGTCCTTTCGACTGGTGACCCGGGGTACGGATACACGTATCTTTATGAGGCGGTCCAGAAAGCAGGCGGCACTATGACGAGTGTGTCGGATGAAGCGGCGTTCCGGGTGCTGCGCACCCTGGCCCGCACCGAAGGCATCTCCGTGGCACCCGCGACCGCGGTCGCATTCGCCGGATTGCAGCAGCTGGCCGCACAGGGCATCATCGGCAGCGATGAGACCGTGGTGGTCAACGCTTCTGGCCACACGCTGCCCGTGGAGAAGTTCATTCTCTCCGACCAGCATTTTGTCGATATCGCAGTGAGCAGCCCTCTGGCTGATACCTGGGGGATGCCCGAAGAAGGCCTGCTGGCCGCACTTGACCAGATAGATGAGAAAGTAACGAGCATCGTGGTGATCGATGACAGCGTGCGCGACAGCCGTCTGATACGGCGGCTGCTTCAGCGTTACAAAGACTACCGGGTCTTTGAGGCCAACTCAGCCGAAGAGGGCCTGGCATTGATCCGGGACCGCCGCCCGGATCTCGTGACGGTTGATCTGCTCATGCCGGATATGGATGGCTTCGCTGTGCTCGATGCGCTCAAATCCGACCCTGAGTTGGCCAACATCCCCGTGATCGTGGTCTCGGGCAAGACGCTCACCCAAGAGGAGCGCCGCATCCTGGAAGAACGCGCGGTATCCACCTGGGTCAAAGGCGACTACAGTACCCGCGACCTGGTGGACCATATCGTCACGCAGGTTGGTGATGCCGAACTGATCGCCACCGAACGCACCATCGAGGTCGAACGTTCGGTAAAACCGTCTTCTAACAAACAGTTTACAATCCTCGTTATTGACGACAATCCGGTTGACGGGCGCTTGGTGAGGCGTATACTAGAACAACAGGGTGCCTTCACGGTGGTGGAAGCCAAGAACGCGCAGCAGGCCTACAGCACCTTGGAGGACCTGTCACCGGATCTGATCATACTTGACCTGGTTCTACCTGATACAAGCGGCCTTGAAGTCCTCAAGCGTCTGCGTAAGGAACCGGCCACCCAGCATACGCCAGTAGCCGTGTTCACCGGGAAGGATCTGGTGGGCGAAGAACGCCAGCAGCTCCAGCAGCTGGCAGACTATATCTGGCAGAAAGCAAGTCTTGGGCGCGACGCGCTCGCCGAAAAAGTCAGCCGTCTGATCGACCAAAACCGCTAGAGGAAGCGACCTAATGGCTAAAATCCTGATTATTGAAGATGATCCTCACAGCGCGAACATCGTACAGCGCGTGCTTTCTCGCCGCGGTCACCAGGTGATTCACGCCAAAGAGGGTCTGACCGGGCTCAAGATGGCCGGTGAGGAAAGTGTGGATCTGGTTCTGCTTGACCTGGGCCTGCCGGATATCGGCGGCCACACGATCGCGGCGCTGATCAACCGGCTCCCTGGTGATATACCCATTGTCGCGGTGACCGGCAGCACGGACGCTGCCACACAGCGCCGCGCCATGACCTACGGCTGTGATGGCTATATCACCAAGCCGATTGACACCCGGGCTTTCCCAGCCCAGATCGAGTCGTTCCTCAATCGTGAGGAAGGCACTGAAGACCTCACCGACGAGGACGACGACGCCGGTGAGGATACGCAGCGAACCAGCAGCCGTACAACCGCTATCTAGCTGAGGCAGGGAGTGACCATGCGAATCGTATATGTGGAAGACAATGACCAGAACTATCGCCTTGTCATGCGTATCCTGATGCGTGAGAACGCTGACTACCAGCTTGAGCGCGCTGCCGACGGTGAGAGCGGCCTGCAGCTGATCACCGAGGAACCACCTGACCTCGTGCTGATGGACATCAACCTGCCCGATATCGATGGCTTGGAAGTGACACGCCGTCTGAAAGCTAGACCCAATCTGAGCACCATTCCGATTGTGGCGCTGACGGCCAACGCGATGGTCGGTGATCAGGAACGCATTCTCGCGGCGGGCTGCGATGGCTATCTGCGCAAGCCCATCAGTCGCAGCGAACTGCGCGAGGTGCTGGATAGATACGCGACCTCGGTAAACGGGGCATCATAACGGGGATTTCCCGGCTGGCTGTTCAATGGGCGCGTGACGATGACGCGCCCACTTTTATTTGCAACAGCCAACCTGGTAAGAATTCGCAAACTTTACCTCGAAATCCTTAACTCTGCCCTTTCGGGTCTCTGCAAAACACAGTATAGTCGACTATAGGAATGCGAAGGAAGACTTATGGCACAGCGGATTCTGATCATTGAAGACAACCCCAAAAACGCGCGGCTCATGCGCCGTGTCCTGGAAAAAGCGAACTATCAGATCCTGCATGCTGAGTCTGGCGAAGCGGGCCTTGAACTGGCCATTGACGCCCAACCTGACCTGATCCTGCTGGACTTGGGCCTGCCGGATGTGGACGGGCAGGTGGTGGCAGGCATGCTCAAACAGCCGGGCGCGCTGCCAGAAACACCCGTCATCGTGGTGACCGCGTGGCCGCAGGAAACCGCCATGCAGATGGTCGCCGCCTACAATTGTGAGGGGTATATTCCCAAGCCCATCGATACCCGCACCTTTATCGATCAGGTCGCACGGTATCTGCCTCAACGTCCGTAAGATTGGAGCCAGCCCGTGGACCTCGTCCCCGCCGACCACTTCTCGATGGAAGAACTGACCGACATCTACAACACCACCCGCGTAGACTATCTGGTGCCGATGCCGATGAGCGTGGCCCGCCTTGAGAAATACGTGCACGTGTATGATGTGGTGCTCTCGTCCTCGGTGGTGGCCGTCTATGAAGACGAACCTATCGGGCTGTGTATGCTGGCCCTGCGGGATGACCGCGCGTGGATCACCCGGCTGGGCGTGGTCCCGAATACCCGGCGCCGGGGAACCGGCTACGAGATGATGGCCTACGTCCTGGATGAGGCCGCGCGGGCGGCGGTCTCAGTTGTCTATCTTGAGGTGATCCACGGCAACAAACCGGCCATCCAACTCTTTGACCGCCTCGGCTTTGAGGTGCTGCGTGACCTGCTGATACTGCGCCGTCCGCCTGGCCCCCCGGAGCCCGTGGACCTGCCCGAGGCCACGATCACCGCGCACAGCAACGGTCTGGTCGGCGACTTCGCCGACCAACGCCCCTGGCGTCCCGCCTGGACAAACCAGACGGAATCCCTGTTGAACGCAGGCGGCGTGCGCATGCTGCACATCTTTGAGCACGAAACCGAGAACAGCGGCTGGGTGTCCTACGCGACCAGCGCGCTCCAGCTTCAGCGGGTCATCGTCAGCCCGGACGAGCACAGCGAATACGCCCCGGCTTACCATCTGCTGCACGCTCTGCACAGCCAGTTCCCCGCGTTGGATACGGTGGCCGAAAACGTGCCGGGTGACTCACCCTATCTGGATGTGTTCTTCGAGCATGGGTATGTCGAGTCGTTCTCCCGCATTGAGATGGCCCTCTGGATTTAGCCGAAACGCTCTGAGCGCTCTTCCGGTTTAATGGCTGTTGGCAGCACCACCGTAAACGTGCTGCCCCGGCCGGGCTCGCTTTCCGCCTCAACATGACCGCCATGGACTTCAACAATTGAGCGCGTGATCGACAGACCAAGGCCTAGGCCCTGCTGCTCAAGGCTCTGGCGGTTGATCTGCATGAGCGGCTCGAAGGCGAGTTTGAGCTGTTCTTCCGTCAGGCCGGAACCGTTATCCGTCACGCTGATGCGCACCTGATCGTCCTCAACATCGGCGCGCAGGTCGACTATGCCGTTCATCGGATTGCAGAACTTCACGGCGTTGTCAACCAGGCGGGTGAGTGCCTCACTCAGGTAGGCGGGCACACAGTTGATGTGGATCCCCGGCTTAATGTGTGTGTTCAGGGTGACCTCATGCGCGGCAGCCAGCGACTGCACCGGATACAATGCGCTTTGGATCACCGCGGTCAGATCGATGGGTTCCTGGCGGAGCTTCACCTCCATCTCGATGATGCCACTGTCCAGACGGACCATCATCATCAGGTCCTCAACCAGATGCACCAGCCGTTCGGCGCCACGCTGCATGCCGTCGATCATGTTGTTGACCTCATCCGGCTGCATATCCGTGTGTTGGTCGTGCAGCAGGTTGACGTACCCGTAGATGTACGTCAGAGGGGTGCGCAGTTCGTGGCTGAAGATCGTGATGAGCTGGTTTTTGACTTTGTCGATATCCGCCTTGGCCGCCTCCTGAATCGCGCCGATGCGCTTGAGGCGTGAGTTGATCAGCACGATCAGATCTTCCGGCTCAAAGGGTTTGGTCAGGTAGGCATCCACCCCGACCTCATTGCCGCGCCGGACATCCTTCTTCTGTCCGCGCGCCGTCAAAAAGATGAACGGGATCGTTGTCCAGTCGCTGCGGGTGCGCACCGCATTGAAGAAGGCGTAGCCGTCCATATCCGGCATCATGATGTCGGAGACGATGATATCAGGCACGGATTCTTCCATGCGGTCAAGCGCCTGTTTGCCGTTGGGTGCTGTGACAACATGGTAACCCTTAAGCCTGAGCAGATCAGCCACACCATCCAGGATGGCGGGGTCGTCGTCAACAAGGAGGATGGAGGCTTTGGTACCGTTTTGCATGATGAGACCTATCTGCTTTGTGGACAAACTGTATTACAAGTTTAAACCAATGAGCGCAGCCGGTCAAATTGGTCACAAAATATCATCAAAAATTAGTGGTATGTTTCGTTTTACTGGTTGTATACTCTTATGTGTGACACGTCAAATCGACTAGGGCGTATATGCTTAATGCTCAATATTCTTCTTCTCCATGATACTCCGACCGTGGCTGAGCAGATTGCTGAGAGCCTACGCACTTATAATGGCGTAAGCGTCGACACCTCGCACGGTCAGGTCTTCGGCATATATGACATACTTATCGTTGTGGATCAATACCAAGGCCTGCCGATCGAGACTATTGTTACAAAACAGCAATACACCATTGCGCTTGTAGAAAGCCTCGACCGTGCACGTGTCCTGTACAAAGCTGGAGTCACTGATTGTGTCGTGTCTTTCGATGAACTCCCTTTCCGTGTGATGACTGCCGCCAACCGCCTCCTGCCTGACAACTGCATGCAGTTTATGTATTTTGCCACACCCGTACCAGACGTAAGCCCCGCTGTGGTGGATACCGTCTCTCGCGAGGATGCCCGCCTGCCTGATGTCATCATCCGCCATCTTGACCACACAGGCACGGTCATCCGCCTTGAAGGTCTCATCCGCTCTACGCAGGTGATTGATCCGGACTGGCAGCAAAACCTCAGTCTGTCGATGCATATCAATGCACTCAAGAAGCGCGTAAAATCCGAAGTGAGCACGCAGCTGGTTCCGTTGGTGGATCTGTTGATCTCCCGCGTGCGGTTGATCGAGTCCCCCGGGCACGATGTAGAGCCGATAGAGCGTCTGCTCGGCTATCTGAGCACCCGGCTGAACAATCTCAGTGATGAGATGCTGTAGAGGTTAGCCGCCCATGAGGGCGGCTCTATGGTATACTAGTGTTCGGCCACACAGTCCGCGTCACCTGAGGCGGGGCGGCTGGCTTTGTGGTCACGCACTAGGCCATGTTCCCATACTCATCCACTGAGGGAGAACCATGCAGTTCACCAGCGAACAACTCGTCGAAGGGATCCAGCTTGCCGTGCTGGTGACCGATCCGGAAGGTACCATCATAGAGGCCAACAGCACCGTGCTGCACATGCTGATGGTCAACCGGGATCAGCTGATCGGTGCCAGTCTGGCCGACTACTCGATTGAGGGCGATATCTCGGAGGATATAGACGCCATCAACACGATCTTTGACGGTCTGAGCCCGGATGCTTATATCAAGGAATTCGTAAAAAAGAACGGCGATCTCGCACCTGTTGAGATGTATGCCGGGCCCCTGTATGATGGCGATGACATCAGCCACATTGTGTTCACCATCAAGCCGCTCAGTGAGGAAATGCGCCTGCTCAAGGAGCTGCAACGGCGCAACATGCACCTGCTGGCAACCTCAGAGGTGGCCAAGGCTGCCACGCAGATTCTTGATCTGCAGGAGCAGCTCACCCGCTGCGTGGATCTGATCCGCACGCACTTCGGCTTTTACTACGCGGCGATCTTCCTCATCGATGAAGCCGGCGAGTGGGCCGTCCTGCGCGCCGCGACCGGCGAGGCCGGGCAGAAACTGCTGGAAAATGCCCATAAGCTCGGTGTTGGCAGCCAGTCGATGGTCGGGTGGGTGACCGCCAACAATGCGGCCCGCATCGCGTTGGATGTTGGTGAAGAGGCGATCCGCTTTGATAACCCCATGCTGCCCAAGACGCGCTCCGAGATGGCGCTGCCGCTGCGGGTGCGGGGTGAGGTCATCGGTGCGCTGGACGTGCAGTCCACAGGGCTGAACGCGTTTTCCGAAGAGGATATCCAGACGATCCAGATGATGGCTGACCAGGTGGCTATCGCTATTGACAACGCCCGTCTTTTCAGCGAACGAGGCTAGTGAACCATGGACACGATCAAAGACGCACGCATCATTGTGGTGGAAGACAACGTCAACAACTACAGGCTTATTCTGCGCCTGCTGACCTCCATCGGCATCGAGTACTGTGAGTGGATCAGCAGTGGGTGGAAGGTCGCAGCTGAGGCCGACAAGTACACGCCCATTCACCTGATCCTGCTCGATATCAATCTGCCCTATGAGGATGGCTTTGAGGTCCACCGCAAACTGCGTGACCATGAGAGCTTTGAGGGAACCAAGATCGTTGCTGTAACGGCCAACGCCAATGAGACATACATGCAGCGCGCCATCAACGAGGGCTTCGATGGCTTCATCGGCAAGCCCCTCGATCCCACCGAGTTTCCCGAGCAGATCACCCGGATCCTGACCGGCGGCGAACCGGTGTGGGAATATAACTGACCGGCAGGAGGGGCACCATCCAGCGCAGGGGGTGCCCTTTACGCTCACCGCCGGACTGCGTACACGGTGATATCCCCTGAGGTGTAGACCGGTTCCAGCCGGGGCGGCAAACTGCACCCAGCGCACAGCTCACGCTCCTCCGGGCCGACCACGACATAATCCACGCTGAACTCGTCAAGGA
>JAADYX010000075.1 GCA_010092885.1 Chloroflexota bacterium
GGATGCCCCCCTGCGCGCCGAGATGCTCGGTCTGTTGGGGGCGCTGCGCGGCGAAACCGCCGTGCTGTTCGTCAGCCACGACCGGCGCAGCGTGTCAGCCCTCGCCGATCGGGTGGTGGCACTGAGCAGAGGCAGACTGGTACAGTAGCATACTGACACATGCGAGCTGACCATGTACACAGCACAAAGGCCGACATTCTCATCAATCGGGAGCCTGGTATCCTCATGCAGTTGACCATCCTCATGCCATGCCTCAATGAGGCAGAGACCCTGGCGACATGTATCCGCAAAGCGCACCAAGGCGCCGAGAAGGCGGGGCTGTCAGGGGACGACTATGAAGTGCTCATAGCTGACAATGGCAGTACAGACGGTTCGCAGGCGATTGCACAAGCCGAGGGTGCTCGCCTGATCCATGTGCCAGTGCGCGGGTACGGAGCCGCCCTCATTGCGGGTATCGAGCATGCGTGTGGCGAGTTTGTCCTCATGGGTGACAGTGACGACAGCTATGACTTCGCTGCCATAAAGCCCTTTGTGGATGCTCTCAATGAGGGGTACGAACTCGTGATGGGCACCCGATTGAAGGGGGAGATCAAACCGGGTGCCATGCCCTTTTTGCATCAGTACTTGGGCAACCCGGTGCTGACATTTTTGGGCAATGTGTTGTTCAGCACGGGCATGAGTGATTTTCACTGTGGGCTGCGGGGCTTCCGGCGTGATGCCATACAGCGTCTTGATCTGCAGACCACTGGCATGGAATTCGCCAGTGAGATGGTCATCCGTTCATCGCTGGCCGACCTGAAGCGCACCGAAATCCCCATTACGCTGTATCCAGACGGGCGGTCGCGGCCGCCCCACCTGCGCACCTGGCGTGACGGCTGGCGCCACCTCCAGTTCATGCTGTTGTACAGCCCGAAGTGGGTGTTCATTCTTCCGGGTGTTATCCTGCTGCTGCTCAGCAGCATGGTGACGATAGTGCTCCTGTTTGGCCCTGTGTCCATCGGCGGCACGGTGTTCGACGTGCACACCCTGATTGTCGCAGCAGCCGTTATGCTAAACAGCATCCAGTTCATTCTGATGGGTCTGCTTGCCATCGTCTTCACGGCTCGCCAGCATATGCTGCCGCCAATGCGCTGGACTGAATGGTTGGTTGACAACTTCTCGCTTGGGCTCGGGCTGATCGTCAGCAGCCTGTTGATTGCTTCGGGACTGGCAATCTACGGTGTGCAGTTCTTGCGGTGGTCAAGCGTTGATTTTGGCCCCTTGAACTATCAGGAAACGATCCGTCCCATCGTATTGGGGACTATCTTCTTTGTGGTGGGTATTCAGACATTCTTCTGGAGCTTTATGGTATCCCTGCTGAACATATCAACCCGGAGCCGCCTCTGATGAGTGACGTGATCGGCAGACTGCACGGCGCATTTGTGTTTGATAGGCGCATCCAAGCCATCGCGCGTGTCCTTTCCGACTGGCTGCCAGCGGGCCGTGTGCTCGATTACGGCGCTGGGAACGGCGCATTGGGTGCGCTGCTGATGGACATGCGGCCCGATGTGCAGATCGTCGGGGTGGACGTTCACCTGCGGCCGCACACACAGATCCCTATGGCTGCTTTCGACGGTGTAAGCCTGCCCTTCAGCAACGCGACCTTCGATGCCACCATCTGCGTCGATGTCCTGCATCACATCGACGAGCCTGGCACAACCATGCAGGAGCTTAAGCGCGTCACACGCGGATCAATTTTGGTGAAGGATCATTTCTACCGCGGCCATATCGAGCGTATGGTTCTGTTGGCCATGGACTGGGTTGGAAACAAGTCCCATGGGGTCTACCTGCCCTACAATTACTTCACCCGTGCGGCTTGGGAGTCTATGGTTGAAGCGGTAGGTCTGCGGGAAATGCGGCGTATCGAAGAGGTGCCAGGCCAATATCCGCCGTGGGCACAGCAGCTATTGGGACGTAACATACAGTTCGTGGCCCATTTGATTCGATAGCAGGTATCATCACACATGTACATTCACTTTAGGAGGTGACCACATGGTTGAGGGCAAGACGGCCGTCGTGACTGGGGCCGGTTCCGGCATTGGGCAGGCGGTGGCGCTGCGGCTGGCCGCTAACGGCGCCAATGTTGTGGTGGCGGACATCGATGCGCAGAAAGCCGATGAGACGCGCGCCATCATCGAGGAGCACGGCGGCAGCGCATCCGCCGTTGAGACAGATGTCGCCGATGAGGCGGCGGTAGCCGAGATGATCGCCGGTGCGTTGGATCGGTACGGCGGGCTGGATATCGCCGTGAACAACGCCGGCATCGTTGGGGAACTGGCACCCATCCACGAGTCGTCCACGGAGAACTGGCACCGCGTGCTGGGGATCAATCTGCACGGGGTGTACTACTGCATGAAGTACGAACTGCGGCCCATGCTTGAGGCAGGCTCCGGTTCAATAGTCAACATCGCGAGCATGTCCGGTCTGGTCGGCACGGAGAATGTGGCCCAGTATGTGGCAGCCAAGCACGGTGTGGTCGGGCTGACCAAAACCGCCGCGCTGGAATATGCCACCAGCGGCGTCCGTGTGAACGCGGTCTGCCCGGCGATGGTGCATACACCGCTCATCGACAGCTACGCGCAGGGCAACGAAGACGTGCTGAACGTGTACCGCGCCATGCAGCCGATGCAGCGCATGGGCACCCCGGAGGAGATCGCCAACCTGGTGGCGTGGCTGGCCTCCGATGAAAGCACCTTCATGACGGGGGCTGCCGTCAACATTGACGGCGGCCAGATGTCACGCTAGCACACCCTACGCTTGATGCGCCCACCTGCCGCCCGGCCTCGTTTCAATGAGGGGCCGGGCGGTTGATTCTGCCTGGAGTCGTTACACATTTGTAATTGGACGAACCGCGAAGGTCGCATAAAATAAAACCGAATTGAAACCACGGGTTTATATTACCCAAACACACAAGCTCGGGAGTTTACCATGACAAAGTATGTCGTCTTTGATGAAGGCACGGAGATCCATGGCACGCATCTTCTTGGGTTGATCGCTCCCATCACCATCTCGGATACACAGCATCTGTTGGCCAAGCATAACCTGGAGGATATCAAGCTGGATGGCTGGTACCCGCTGCAGAACGTGCTGGATTTCATCAGCGATGTGGAACAGCTGCCGTCGGCGATCTCGGACCTGGTGGCGCTTGGCGTCAAGCTGGGCCGTGAGGTGGAACTGCCTGAAGGCCTGACCTTTGAGCAGTGGCTCTACGCACAGAACGACATCGTTCAACAGGGTTATCGCAACGGCGACCCGGGCTCGTTTGAAGCGGAGCAGATCGACGAGAAGACCTACCGCTTTTCCGTGCGCTCGCCCATCCCCTCCGACGTGATGTATGGCATCTACTACGGCGTGATGCCCCGCCTGCTGGGTGAGCAGAAGTTCACGCTGGAGCGTGAGATAAAGAGCGTCTCAGAGAGCATCTACACGCTTCGCCTTACAGACAAATAGGCTCAGGGCATGGTATACTTTCCGCGGAGCGTATGCCATGCCTGACGACAACCCCCAACCGGACAAACAGGCCTTCACCATTGCCATGGTCGGAATGGTCATCTTCCCGATACTGGTCATCCTCGCCGCGATTGCCTTTCTGCTCAACCGCTGACAATCCGTGCGGCGATGGTTGGCAGCGACCAGAAATGCAGGTGCACATAACTGGCGATCACGCTGCCTATTACCGCCCCTGCCGGGATGCGGTCGCCCTCAGGGGTGAGCAGATGGTAGGCGGCAGGCAGCTCCGGCGGACGGCCTTCCCAGCGCGAGTGGTGGAACTCGTGCCCGCGCACCTCTTCACCCGGTGCCAACAGCCATGAGCCGGCGGCGGGCACCGCGCGCCGGTAGCCGATGGTCAGCGAACCGGTCATCACGGCGCGACCGGGCAGCACCCCGACCATCGGGTGGGACACCCCATCAGCATCAACGAGCGCTTCCGTGAGGGCCATCAGGCCACCACATTCAGCATAGATGCGGCCGCCGTTCGCCGCAAACGCCCGGATCGCCTGCCGCATGGCGGTGTTTGCGGCCAGCTGCTCGGCGTAGATCTCCGGAAAGCCGCCGCTGAGGATCAGGGCCTGCGCGTTTTCCGGCACTGCTGAGTCGTGCAGCGGGCTGAAGAACGCCAGGTCGGCGCCCGCATCGCGCAGCAGATCGAGGTTGTCGGCGTAGAGAAAGCTGAACGCCTCATCACGGGCCACCGCGACCACGGTGCGCTCGGTCGGCGCGGTGAACACAGGGGCTTCGGCGGCGGCGGGCAGGGGCGGCGCGCTGCGTGCTGCTGTCAGCAGCGCGTCAAGGTCGAGCGCGGCCTCGACGGCATCCGCGGCGGCATCGATGAACGCCTGCCAGCGGCCCGGCTCGGCGGTGGGGATCAGCCCGAGGTGGCGCTCGGGCACGCTCAGGTTGGGGGTGTAGGGTATCGTGCCGAAAACCGGCAGCCCCGTCGCCTGTCTCTTATACACATCTGA
>JAADYX010000076.1 GCA_010092885.1 Chloroflexota bacterium
GCACGCAGGGAAGACAGCCGGCGCGGTGGCGAAGGGGGCGGGCGGCGGCGGCGGCGGCCGCCCGGATTTCGCGACGGGCGGCGGCGGCAGTGCCGACAAGATCGATGAGGCGTTGACACAGGCACCCACCCTGATCGCGGAGGCTTTAGGGTAACATCCCGTGAAAGAGCAGATCATCCACCTGGACACACACGACGACATTGTCTCCGCGCGGGACAAGCTCGCGTGGATCCGGGCGGAGCGGGTGCTGCTGGTATTCCCTGACAATCCCCGCGAGCCCATCCTCCAAGAGCGGTTGGATCTGGTACTGCTCCAGCGTGAGGCCCAGCGGCGCGGGGCGTCGCTGGCACTGATCACGCGGGACCCGGTGATCATCGAACATGCGGGCCTGCTGGATATCTCAGCTTTTCCGACGGTAGAGGCCAGCCACCGCAGGCACTGGAAAGAAGCGCAGCGCCGTCTGAGCGTGGACCGGGCAGACCAACCCACCCCGCTCACGCCGGAGCTGGTTGATGCGGCAACAGGTACGGGCGAACCGATCGACCTCGATCCGGAGGTCAAGCGCGGCGTGACAGCCGCGATCTTCTCGGCGACACTGACTATCGTGGTGGCCTCTGCGGTGCTGATCCTGCCCGGCGCAACGATCCGGCTGGACCCGGCGGCCAATGAGGTCAGCGTGACCACAACGGTCACCGCACAGCTGGATGCGGAAAGCGTCGATCCGGTGGAAGGCATTGTTCCGGGACGGTCCGTAGGTGTTGAGTTGGAAGACTCCATCACCGTTGATACAACCGGCACAACCTCCATTCCCTCTGAGCGGGCGCGCGGGGTGGCGCTGTTCTCCAACCAGCTGCCCGAACAGGTCACGATCCCGGCGGGGACCATTGTTCACACCAGCGCGGCAGAGCCGGTGCGTTTCCAGACATTAAGCGATGTAACGCTGCCGGGCGGAGTCGGCGAGACGGTCGAGGTCGCCATTGAGGCGGTCGAACCGGGCTTTACGGGCAATATCCCCAGAGCGCGCATCAACCAGATTGAAGGGCCGCTGGCCACGCGGCTGGCAGTGACCAACTCAGAAGCCACGCGCGGCGGCGATGTGATCGATGTACCGGCCGTCGCGCAGGAGGATCGCGACCGAGCGCGTGCGCTCCTGATGCAGCTCTTACAGCAGCGCGGGTTTGCCGAACTGCAAACCGATCCGCAGATCGGGCTGCGGGAGACGGAGTTCATTCCACTGGATACACTGAACATCGTGCTCATCTATACCGAGGTCTACGATGCGGCTGCCGACCAACCAGCCGAAACGCTGACACTCACCATGCGCGTGGTGGTGCAGGGCGTGGCGATCGATGAGCGGCTGGCGCGGCAGGTGGTTTATGCGCAGCTGGCGGAGCGGGTCGACACAGGGTTTCAGCTGGCTCCGGACTCGCTGATCTACCGGCGTGGCGAGGTTACCGACGTCAGTGAGGAACGCGCGGTCACGTTCATCATGCAGGGTGCGGGCAGCATTTCCGCTGTGATCAACGAAGACTCGATCAGCCGGGCGGTAGCAACTACCAGCCGCCAACGGGCGCAGATCGTGTTGAGCCGGGAGCTGCCACTGGCTACCGCACCGGAGATCCAAATGTGGCCGGACTTCTGGCCACTGATGCCCGTGCTTCCGATCCGCATCGAGGTCGAGTCATCGTGACCCGGCTGATGGGCCTGGACCACGGGCGCAAACGGATCGGGGTAGCCGTGAGCGATCCTCTGGGGATCGTTGCGCGTCCGGTTACGATCATCGTGCGCGCGTCGCGCCGGGAGGATTTTGCGGAGCTCGCGCGCATTATTGACGCGGAAGGGGTCAGTCGGATTGTGGTCGGGCTGCCCACCGATGCTGAGAGCGGAATCGGCATACAGGCGGCAAAGGTCATCCGGTGGGCGCGCAAGCTGCATGCCGCGGTTGACCGGGCAGTGAGCCTGTGGGACGAGAGCTATTCCAGTGAGGCGGCGGCTGAGCTGGCCGCACGCGGCAAGCGCAAACCCGGCGATCCGGTCGACGATATCGCCGCGGCGATCATCCTCCAGGATTATCTGGATGCGGGAGGCATCACGAGTGAACCAGGGCAGCCGCTCGACGCGTTCGCGCACATCGAATAAGCGACTCTCAACCATAGCCATCGTGGCGCGGTTGGGCGTGATGGGTGTGGTCGTCACGCTGCTGGGCCTCGCGGGCTATCTGCTCTATCGCAGCCTGACTGCCAGCGGCGATCCGACCGCCGTGGCATTCGACCTGCAGGTGAGCGCGGGTCTCAATCCGCTGGAGGCGGCCAGCCTGCGTGCCTATCTGCAGAGCAACAATGACCGTCTCTACACACCGGCCAGCAGTGAGACAATCCAAACAGTCTTTGAAGTGGAGCCCGGGCAGACAGCAGCAGGCATTGCCGCCGACCTGCGCGGTGCCGGGCTGATCACTGACGAGACGCTGTTTATCAACTACCTGCGTTACTATGGGCTGGACCGGCAGCTTGAAGCGGGGGTCTACGCACTTTCACCCAGTATGACCATCCCGGATATCGCCGTGACGCTGACGGACGCGGGCCTGCAACAAGTGTCTGTGCGCATTACAGAAGGCTGGCGGCGTGAACAAACCGCGGACTGGATCGATGGGCAGGCGACCATACCGTTCAGCGGGGCGGACTACATGGCCGCCACCGGCGCGCAAGGGCCCGCTGCGGTTCTACTGGTGGAAGCGGGTGTCCTGCCGCCCGGCCTTTCGGCGGAGGGGTTTCTGTTCCCGGACACCTACAGCCTTGACCTCAACGCCACAGCGGAGGATCTGGCTGTGCGCATGGCGCAGAACTTCCTGACGCGCGTCACACCGGAGATGCGTGCCGATGCGGCTGCTGGCGGCTTTGGCCTGTATGAGGCGGTCACACTGGCCTCCATCGTGGAACGTGAGGCTGTCGTGCCCGACGAGCGCGGATTGATCGCGAGCGTCTATCTGAACCGGCTGGCTGCCGATATGCTCCTGCAGGCGGACCCGACAGTGCAGTATGCGCAGGGTTTGCAGAACGGGAGCTGGTGGAACCTCAACCTGACACAGGCCGACTACACTGCGGTTGACTCACCGTACAATACGTATCTGTACGAGGGTCTGCCGCCCGGACCGATTGCCAGCCCGGGGTTCGCCTCCATTGAGGCCGTGATCTACCCGGCGGAGTCGCCTTATTTCTTCTTCCGGGCCACGTGTGACGACAGCGGACGCCACAACTTCGCGGTGACCTTTGACGAGCATCTCGCCAATGCATGCCCATAGGCTGTGGCTGGCGGTCCTGGCACTGCTCTGGTGCAGCGCCTGCCAGCCGGAACCCCAACCAACCGTGATCCGGATCGGGTTTGTGGCCCCCTTCGAGGGACGCTACCGTGAGATCGGCACGGATGTGATCACGGCGGCACGCATCGCGACGAGGGATTGGGCAGCATGGGCTGACCCCACCCTCCCCCGCTTTGAGATCACGGCTTACGATGACCTGGGCGATCCGGAGCTGGCGGTTGAACAGGCCCGCAAGATCGCCGCGGACCCGGCGGTTGCCGTGGTGATCGGCCATTGGCGTGACGAGACAACGCAGGCTGCCCTGCCGCTGTACGAGGATCTGCCTGTGGTGACCTTCTCACCGCTGGAGATGGACCACGCTCTGAACCTCTCTGCGGCACAAGGCGATCTGCTCTCAGCGCAGGGAGCGTGGGCTTTGGAGCATAATCCGGCAGTGGTCGTTGGCGACCGGGGATCGGCCGTGGGCAACCTCGACGGCCTGCGTGAGGCTGCCGATCTGCTGCCGGGCAGCACGATCGTGATGGGACCGGGCGCAGGGCTGGCACAATTCCGCGCTCTGGCCGCCACGGAAACGCTGCCCACGGAATCGGTGGTGTTTGTAACGAGCGGCGCGCTTCCCGCTGATCGCGCCGGGTGGGACACCGATTTTGCCCGCCGGTTTGAGGAAGCATTCCGCGAGGCGAGCCTAGGTGCAGCGCCTGGCCTGATGGCCGCAGCAGCCTACGAAGCGACCTGGGTCGCGATGCATACGGCGCTGGAAGCTGAGGGCATCGACATGCCCGAGACTATTGTGCCGGTTGCGCTGCCATCGTTCGATAGGTCAGGGCGGTGGCACATGGCACCTATATACCTGTACACGTGGCAGAACGGGCAGCCACACCTTGTAGAACAGTATCGTTGAGAGGACACTCCTTTGCGCATCGTAACCGTGACCATGAACCTCGCGATTGACAAATCGGCTGGCGTGCAGAACGTCATGCCTGAATCGAAAATGCGGTGCAGCCCGCCCACGTTTGAGCCAGGCGGCGGGGGCATCAATGTGTCACGGGCGATCAAGAAGCTCGGCGGCGAGTCGCAAACCTACTATACCTGCGGCGGCCACACCGGCGATCTGCTGCGGGAACTGCTCGACGAGGAAGAACTCGAGCATCACAGCCTGCCCATCGAGGAACCGACCCGACAGAACTTCACCGTGTTTGAGGAATCAACCAACCGGGAGTACCGGTTCGGGCTGCCCGGCCCGCGTATCAGTGCCGGCGAGATCGACCATGTGGTTGACCGGTTGGCCGCGCTCGACCCTGTACCCGACTTCGCGGTGATGAGCGGCAGCCTGCCGCCCGGCGCACCGGTTGATTTCTACGCGCGGGCCGCACAGGCCCTCAGTGAGCGTGGTGCGGCTGTCGTGGTCGACACGTCTGGTGACCCCCTGCAGAGTCTGCGCAGCGTGCCCCTGCTGTTCATCAAACCGAACATCCGTGAGCTGGGCCAGATGGCAGGCCGCCCGCTTGAGGGTGAGAGCGACATCACGGCATTTGCGCACGAACTGATCGACGAGGGGATGCAGGCGGTCATCGTGTCGTTGGGGGCAGGCGGTGCGATTCTGGTTTCCGATGATGTCACCGAGAAGATCGCCGCACCGACGGTGCGCATCCGCAGCAAGATCGGCGCGGGGGACAGCATGGTCGCAGGTGTAGTACGTGCCCTCTCGCAGGGCCGGCCGATGCAGGACGCAGCGCGCTATGGCGTCGCGGCGGGGGCAGCCGCTGTGATGACGCCGGGCACCAACCTGTGTCGTTATGAGGACACCGAACGGCTCTACGAAACCATCAACAACCTGAGGCACTGAAGTCAGTGGCGGTTGTTGTCAGAACGCTCGGTCTCTATATAGTTCTTCGGCACGGTCGATAGATCGGGGTTGTTGCAGGGTTTGCGCCCGACTTTGGCCATATCAACCCATTCACCGTTGACCTTCACCCGGACCACATCCGCCGTGAAATCCGTGTTGGTCGTGCTGTCATTGCGCATCAGGCTGGAGCCTATACCGTAAATATCGACAGGCACGCCCAACTTCTCGAAGCGCGCGATCTTGGTCGGGTCAAACCCGCCGCTGACCACAATCTTGATATCCTGACAGTAGGCGCGTGCGGCATCCTGCCATTCAGCCGGGATATCCCAGCTGCGCCATGCCTCGTCAAGTGCCTGGCGTGTAGCGACCACAAGCCGTGGATTGACCCCGAGATCGAGCTCCGGTTTACCGATAGGATCAAGGGATACATCCCGCATAGACGAACTGGTATCAAGCCGCACCCCAAACAGCTTGTACAATTCGGCCTGGCTGTGTTCGCCTAACCGTTTGTGCTTCATGTACCGCTCGAACATAGCGCGGGCCGTCTCCAGTGAATCGCCGATCACGTCGTTATTGAAATCAACGAGGGCAATGCGCGGCACGTCCGGGGGTTGGGTGGACGCGAACATCAGCATGGCCTCAACCGTGTTGGCAAAAAAGCAGGCGATCACCGCGTGCGGCACCGTGCCACCACCAAAACCGCCCCACCAGTCACCCTGAGCGTCCGTGCTGATATAGCTGCGCAGGTGCTGGCGATAGTCCATATTGTAGCGCTGCACGGCGATGTCGTAGGCGTAGCCGTCGGCGGCCTGTACCTCATGGACATCGAAACGGGCGGGGAAAAACAGCACCGGTTTGCCCTGTGCCGCCTTGAGGGTGTTGTATACGTTCGTTGCGATCCGCGAAGCACGCGTCAGGATGCCGAGCATGGGCGTTTCCAGCAGGGCAACATGGCGGTACTGGCCCCGGATCTTCATCACGGGCTCTACATCGAGGGCGCTGCCACTGTATTCGGTGAAAGTGCCGTCCTGCACAGCCTCAACATCGAGTGACTCCCAAGCAGGTTGGAACGTGCCATCCTCATCAAACGAACCTGCACAATGCACAAGCATTGAGAGCGCCTTGTCCACCCCGGCGATCAGGGCGTAGGGCTGCCGCCGGGTGAACAGCTGCATCTCAACTTCAATATCCCCAACCGGGAACCCGGTAGTTCGGTCCACAGACAGGCGGGGGCTCTCCGCTTGGAAGGTATAGCCTTCAGCGTGAAGGGTTTGCAGCATGTTGTCGATGTTCTCGAAGTACTTGTCGGAGTACCAGCCGCGCCGCATACGCTCAATATCAAGCTTAAAGGTTGCATTGGTCAACCGTTTACCGTTGAATATACTCACAGTGCTTTTGTCTCCTGATTATGGGAAGAGGCGGCGCGCTTTGACCTCAGGCTGGGCATCAGGGCGCAGGCGATAGAGTTTGGCGGGTCGCCCTTCCCCGGTGCGCACGTCGCCGGTATCGTCGAGGATATCCGCCTGGAGCATCTTGCGGCGGAAATTGCGTTTGTCAAGCGGTTCGCCCAGGATGGTTTCATAGGCCTGCTGGAGATCGCTAAGGGTAAAGACCTCCGGCACCATGTGGAATACCACATCCGCGTATTCTAATTTGTAGCGCAGGCGCTTAAGCGCGTAGCTGATAATGATATCATGGTCAAACGCGAGCGGTGGTAGGCTGCTCGCCGGATACCAGCTCACATCGGCGGCATCATCACCGGCGGTGACGGCGACGCGCCCCGGCGGCACCACCGCCAAATGCGCCACACTGATCACACGCCCGCGCGGGTCACGACCCGGATCGCCGAAAGTATACAGCTGTTCGAAAAAGGGGATATCCGCAGCGCCGGTCTCTTCGGTCAATTCGCGGCGGGCAGCCTCTTCTAATGTCTCACCCGCGTCGACAAAACCGCCGGGCAGGGCCCACATCGCGGCGAATGGTTCATTGTGACGTTGGATCAGCAGTACGGTCAGTGTGTCTTCAGCGAGCCGGAAAAGGACAACATCGGCGGTTAGGGCCAGATCAGTAATACGTGCCATATCGTTCCAATCACGTGCACGGGGGCAGGAACCGACCTGCCCCCGCCTTGATAAAAACTCGGTCTCAGCGGCCTACTTCTTGGAGGGCTGCTTCGATGGCGCTCTCCAATGAGGCGGTAAGCGGCTGTGTCAGCTGGAGCCGTTCGCCGTTGACATAGACGGTCGGGGTGGCGTTCACACCGATAGATGTTGCCTCATCCACGACGGACTGAACAGCCTGCTGTGCCGCGGGCGAGGTCAGGCAGCTTTCGAACTGCTGCAGGTTGAGGCCCTCTACCCGGTCAGCGCGGTTTGTCAGGATCTGCTCGTTATAGGCATTGGCCCCGCTGGCAGCGAAGAGGTTCCAGACCTCCTCATGGTACTGCCAGAACATACCCTGCTGGGCGGCACAGTAGCCGGCGCGGGCAGCGGGCTCTGAACGGGGTGGGTTCACAAACCAGACCGGCTTATACACGATGCGCACCAGACCCGACTGGACGTACCCATCCTCTTCCAGGATGAGCTCTTCAATGCTGGGGGCAAGGTTCGCACAGGCCGGGCAGCTGAAATCCGAATAGTCGACGAGCACTACGGGTGCCTCTGGATCACCAATGGAGAAGCCGGGCGCGCCGTTGAACTGCTCGGTGTCAATGAACTGCTCCAACTGGCTGTAGGCAGCGGCTGCCTCAGAGCTTGAGCCTCTGCTGCCGGTCACCAGAGAAAGCGCGATCACACCGACGACCACAACAAAGGCGGCCACACTGATCCCGATCAGCAGGCCAAAGGCCGATTTACCGCCGCGATTGCGTCCGCGGTTGCGTGTTGACATAGTTCACTCCTGGCAAGGTTTGCTGGTACAGGCGATGATACCATCAGTTGCACGCTGGTTCACGCTCATGGCGTGGAAAGCGCGCTTTCGATGGCGGTCTCAATAGATGCAGAAAGCGGCTGGGTCAGCTGGACCTGCTGCCCGTTGACGAAGACAGTCGGTGTGCTGCGGACCCCGATGGCGGTCGCTTCGTCCACGACGGCCTGAACCGCCTGCTGCGTTGTCGGAGCACTCAGGCAGCTTTCGAATTGACCCAGGTCCAGACCATCAACCCGGTCGGCCCGGCTGGTCAATACTGGTTCCGTGTAGGCGTTCGTACCGCCCGACGCGAAGAGATTCCAGATCTCCGTATGATACTGCCAGAAGAGATCCTGCTCCGCGGCACAGTAGGCTGCACGGGATGCCGGTTCAGAACGTGGCGGATTGACGAACCAAACAGGCTTGTACACGATGCGCAGCTCGCCGGATTGTACATATCCGTCGGGGTCAACGATGATCTCCTCCAGCACGTCGGCAAGCGTTGAGCAGGCCCCACAGCTGAAGTCCGAGTAGTCAACCAGAACGACAGGGGCACCCGGGTCGCCGATTGAGAATCCGGGCGCACCTTGCACGATCTCTGTATCGATGAACTGGGTCAGATCATCGGGGATCGACTCTCCGCTGGAACCGCCGGACACGGAAATCAGGATGATGGCACCCACCACAACAAGGGCTGCCACACTGATCCCGATAATCAGGCCGAAGGAAGATCCTCCGCCGCGTCTGCGCCTACGACTGCGTGATGACATAGTGTTGTCTCCTAAAACGTATCTTTATTTGACCGCTGCAATAATACCATAATCGTGCGCCGTATCCCGATTTCACGGCAGAGGAATGATGCCACCGTGAACCTCCTGGCGGTATTTTGCATAATCTTCGCCGTGCATCGCGAGCAAACGCTGCTCCTCAACACGGGAGCCGATGAAGAAATAGAGCGTTGCAGCGAGGTTGAACGCCAACAGGGTGGTGGTCATTGTGGGGTTGGGCCAGATGATCAGCAGGGAGAAGAAATACAACGGATGGCGGACGATGCGATACACACCGCCGGTATTGAGCGGTTCGGAAAGCAGCGGCAGTTCTTTGCCTTCCAAGAAGGCCAACGCCTGCGCGATTCCGATGAAGCGGAACAGGTCAAAAGCAGTGGCGGCCACAGCCAATCCGAGCAGGCCTATCAGTTGGAGCCCACGCATCAACAGCGCCCAAGGCAGTGGCACCGCATAGATCACGTCAGCGGGGAGGATGGCCACGGCAGCGAGCGCAGGCAGCAGCGTTATCCCAGAGAGGATGTTGTAGGCCAACCGGTACCACCCGGCCACGACCCGTTCGCCGAAGATGGGATGCAAGCGGCGGCGCAGCTGCATGCCCGCTGTCAGACTGTGCACAATTCCGAAAAAGGCCATCGCCGCAACAACGATGAGGAAGCTGGTCACACACAAACCCTTTGCATCATATGGACGTTTGCGCTGTTATGTTATACGGTACAATCCGATGTATCCACAGCACACTGAAAGAGGCCCGCATGGTTTCACCCGACAGGCTCAACGCGGAAACGATCATCGCCAAGAAACGCGACGGCGGCGAGTTGAGCGAGAAGGAGATCCGCTACTTCATAGAGAACTTCACACAGGGTCGCATCCCGGATTATCAGGCATCGGCTTGGTGCATGGCGATCTTCCAGCGGGGGATGTCCCAGCAGGAGACCATTGCCCTGACACGTGCCATGGCCGAATCCGGGGAGACTATCGATCTGTCCGACACGCTCGACTACGTGGTGGACAAGCACTCGTCGGGTGGTGTGGGTGACAAGACCACCCTGGTTGTGCTGCCCCTGGTGGCCGCGATGGGCGTCCCCGTGGCGAAAATGTCCGGGCGGGGGCTGGCTTACACCGGTGGCACGCTTGACAAGCTGGAGAGCATCCGCGGGTTCAATGTGCATCTAAGCCCGGAGCAGTTCAAGACGCGGGCGGCGGAGTATGGCATCGTGCTGGCGGGGCAGACCCACGAACTGGCTCCGGCCGATGGCATGCTCTATGCTCTGCGGGATGTCACCGGCACGGTTTCCAGCAAGCCGTTGATTGCCAGCTCGATCATGAGCAAGAAGATCGCGGCGGGTGCCGACGGCATCGTATTGGATGTGAAGACCGGATCCGGGGCGTTTATGCGCACTATCGACGACGCGGTTGACTTGGCGCGGCTGATGGTTCAGATCGGTGAGGGCACGGGCAAGGATGTGACCGCGATCATCTCTGACATGAACCAGCCGCTCGGCCACGCGGTGGGCAACGCGCTAGAAGTGCGCGAAGCGGTCGAGACCATGCAGGGCAGCGGCCCGGCGGATTTTGTTGAACACTGCGTGATGATCGCCGGGCAGATGGTCCGGCTGGCGGGAAAATCGTACGAACTGGATCTGAGCGACATCGACACCGAACTACGGACGCGACTGACCAACGGCGATGCCCTGGCGATGTTCCGGCGTATGGTGGAGGCACAGGGCGGCGATCTGAGGCAGTTGGACGATCTCAACCTGCTGCCACAGGCACCGGTCAGGCGGGAGCTCAAGGCACCGCATGCCGGCTACATCCGCGAAGTTGATGCACGCGGGGTCGGGCTGGCGACGCTTGATCTGGGCGCAGGCCGCCGCAAGAAGGGTGAGCGCATCGACCACGCCGTAGGTGTGATTGTGCACCAAAAGGTCGGCGACCATGTCGATGCGGGCGATCCGCTGTTCACCATCCATGCCCGCAAGGAGGAGCATGCATCGCAGGTCGCCATCGACCTGGCAACGTGCATCGAGTGGGCCGACCGGCCCGGCCTGCCCCTGTTCTACGATGTGATCTCAACCCGCTGAGCCACTGAGTGCGAAATCGACGGCGGCCTGTGCGTGCAGCAGCGTGGTATCAAACAGGGGGACGGAGGCATCTTCCGGTTTGACGAGAAGCGGGATCTCCGTGCAGCCGAGGATAATGCCCTCGGCTCCTCGCTCCATAAGGCCTCCCATGATCCGCCGGTATTCATCACGAGATGCCTCGTTGATCTGGCCGAGGACCAACTCCTGGTAGATGATATCGTGCACGCGGGTGCGGGCCGGTTCTTCAGGGATCAGCACATCGAAGCCCGAGAGGCGGCCCTTGTAGAAATCATGCTCCATGGTGAAACGTGTGCCGAGGAGCCCCACCCTGCCCACCCCTACCTCATGCATCTTCGCTGCGGTGGCATCGGCAATGTGGATCAGGGGGACATCCACAGCACTTTGGATGGCATCAAAGACACGATGCATGGTATTGGTGCACAGCACGATGCAGGCCGCTCCGGCACGCTCGCATGCACGGGCTTCTTCAGCGAGAACACGCCCCGCCTCCTCCCACTCACCGGCTGCCTGCAGCGCTTCAATGGGCGCAAAGTCCACGGAGACCATCACACAGCGTGCGGAGTGCAGACCGCCAAGACGGGCCTTCACCTCCTGGTTGATGAGACGGTAGTACTCTAACGACGATTCCCACGACATTCCGCCGATCAAACCAATGGTTTTCATGGTTCACCTCCGTGCAGAGGGTACCATGCTTGCTTGACGCTGCCACACCCGCTAGAATGATTGCGTCTTACGTGCACACAGGGAGGTGGATCGCAACAAATCAAGCCTTGGGGGTGCAAAGCGCCTGCCCCGCAGCATGCGGGTGACGAGGTGGAGGTTCCCTG
Organism: Chloroflexota bacterium; assembly: GCA_010092885.1. Classification (GTDB taxonomy): domain Bacteria; phylum Chloroflexota; class Anaerolineae; order Aggregatilineales; family UBA3940; genus TC-195. The sequence goes on from JAADYX010000076.1 coordinate 11,787, forward strand.
CTTCACGGTAGGGTTAAAGGGACAACCGTCCCTGAAAATCGAAAGTTCGGCGGATGCCTCCCGGGAGTGCCACCTCCCGTGCATTTCCCCAACCAAGTGATGTGACAAACCGAGCGGGGCGACCCTTCGACAAAACGCGTCACAGTGGCAGCACGTCCGTGTGAAAAACGCATTAACACACCGCGGCCGCTCCCGCGCTGGGAGCAGGCTGTCATTTGCTTTAAGGGGAAACCACATGACAACAACACCGCTAACGAGCAAACGGCTGTTCAGCCGGTACCATATCCATACGAAGGTCACACCGCTGCCGGAGGGTTATGACTCCACAGCGAACTTTGAGATCAAAGACAACTATGTGAAGTACGGTCATCCGGTCTTTACCGGTAAGACCCAGCGCGGCGACGATCACTGGACCGCCGAGGTGATCACGCAGACATGGTACCAGGCGGAAACAGGTCGCATCCCGATTTCGGGGGCAGGGTACGGGGGCAAGTTCGCCGGTGAGGGCTTCGACAGCATCTGGCTGGACATGTCCGAGATCGTGCGCCCCACACGCGACGGCATCCACGGGCGTGAGACGGTATCCACCGCCGTCGACCTCGGCACGCGCCCGATGGCACTCACCTTCGATGCGAACGGGCAGCTGACCGATGAGACGCCACGTGTGATCAGCCTGCCCATCCCGGTGATCTTCAATCCGCTGCCGGAAGAACTGCCCGGGCGCGGCGCAACAGTCGCCCCGGTGCAGGCCGCCTTTGAGCTGGGCACGCTGGCCGTGATCGAGCCGGACAGTTTCGGCAGCGATATGCTGCCATTCACCGATGCTATTGGAGCGCTCGTGCGGGCCAACACGCTGGATGCGATCGGTTGGCAGGCCCCATACATCGAGATTGACATGGGCGAGGCAGCAGGTCTGGCTGATGCAATCAGCGAACGCTGGCCGGATGCGGTCATTGGAGCGCGGCTGGCACTCGGGCCGGACACGGTTGACGACGCGCTCCGGCTGATCGAGGCGGGCGTGCGGGTGCTGCACCTACAGGCGGATGAAGTCGCGCGGGACACCACCGGTGATCATCTGCCGTTTGTCCTGCGTCGCGTCCATGAAGGGCTGGTTGATGAGGCCGTACGTGACCAGGTGACGGTTATAGTCAGCGGCGGCATCGCGGCTGCGGAGCACGTGGCCAAATCGATAGCGTGGGGCGCGGATCTGGTCGCGATTGATTTCGCGATGCTGGTGGCCTGGGGCACCTCGCTGTGGGCAGACCGCGGCGCAACCCCAATCGAGGCTCCGGACTTCAAGGCGGATTGGGGTGCGCAGCGCCTGCTCAACCTGATGAACGCCTGGCGGGATCAGCTGCTTGAGGCACTCGGCGCGATGGGCATGCGCGAGGTGCGGCGGCTGCGCGGCGAGATCGGGCGTACGATCTGGCAGAAGGACGAAGAGGAAAAATTCCGGGCGGTGCTGGGCGGCAGTGTGCCGGAGGGCGACTTCCCTAGGCTGAGCCAGCCGGAAGGCGCAGAAGGCGACTATCGCTGGCCGGTGTGGCTGCTGTTGACATCGCAGCAGCAGTCGAAGAGCGGGCGCCCCCCTGCCCCATCACTGGAGTACCGGGTGGGTGCATCCGATGGCGGATTCGACCGGATGGCGTTCGCGTTTGAGACCGCCACGGAGGCCCCCGTGCTGCCAACCGCGGATCCGGCAGACTTCGACCTGAGCATCCCTGTGAACCGGCGCAGCGATGGCCGGCCCGAACGTCGCATCCCGATGCCGTGGTACGGAGCCGGCATGTCCTCCGGGAGCATCAGCTTCCCGGTGATGCTGAGCCGGGCGATGGCCGCCAAGGAGCTGGGGATTTTCATGTCTACCGGCGAGGGCGGCTATCCGGATGAGCTCGCGCCGTACGCCGAGCACATCATCACACAGGTAGCCACGGGGCTGTTCGGCGTGACTGAGGCCACACTCAAGCGCACGCCCATCGTGGAGATCAAGTACGCGCAGGGTGCAAAGCCGGGATTGGGCGGCCACCTGTTGGGCGGCAAGAACACCGAATCAGTGGCGAAGATCCGCGAGGCGGTACAGGGTACGTCCCTGTTCTCGCCGTTCCCGTTCCACAGTGTGTACAGTGTTGAGGACCACAAGAAGCATGTTGACTGGTTCAAGCAGACCAACGACAAGGCGCTGGTCAGCGTGAAGGTCTCTACCCCCACGGATGTGGATATGGTCGCCGTGGGCTCCTACTATGCCGGTGCGCACATCATCCACCTGGATGGTTCTTACGGTGGCACGGGCGCCGCGCCTGAGATCAGTAAGAAGAACATCGCCATGCCCATTGAATACGCCATCCCTAAGGTGCACCGCTTCCTGGAGAAAGAGGGCATCCGCGACGAGGTCACGCTGATCGCGTCGGGGGGCCTGCGCACACCCTACGATGTGGCGAAGGCCATCGCACTGGGGGCTGACGGAGCCGTGATAGGCACAGCGGAGCTGGTCGCGATCGGCTGTATCCGGGTGGCGCAGTGCGAAAAGGGTCTGGGCTGCCCGTTCGGCATCACCACGACGGATCCGGAGCACGCTAAAAAGATCGTCGCGGACCAGGCTCACCGGCAGATCATCAACCTGTATACCGCATGGACGTGGCAGCTGGCAGGCATCCTCGGTGAACTGGGGATGGCGGCGGTCAGTGAGCTGCGCGGTCGCAGCGACCTGCTGCGCTATCTGGAAGGAGGCCAGGCATGAACCAGCGAGATTCTGTGATCAGGGCGCGGCGGGCCTTGCTTGAACAGGCTGCCCACCTCGACCGTTCGGAGGACATGGCTGAAGGCGGCTGTGGTGTACTCGGGTTGGCGGCCAGCGTGCCCATCGCCGGGCGGCATGTGCTGACGGCCAGCGGCCAGATGCACAATCGCGGCAACGGCAAGGGGGGCGGCATCGCCATGGCCGGGCTGGATCCGGAGCAAATGCGGGTCAATGCCGACACGCTGCGTTCGCACACGCTGCTGCAGATCGCCCTGTTGGACCCCGGTGCGCGTGCCGAAGTCGAAGAGGCATTCATCACGCCAGTGTTCGATGTGGCACAGGCCTACGCCATCGACGAAGTGGAGGACTTCCGCAGCGTGCAGGGCCTGGAGGTCAGGCCGCCGACGGTGTGGCGCTACTTCGTGCGGGTTAAGCCGGATGCGTTGGCACGCTTCGCTGAGGAAAAGGGTCTGCAGAATCTGAGCACACGTGCTGTGGAGGACGAGTTCATCTTCCACAACAGCTTCGCACTGAACAACACATTCTACGCGAGCCTGGGCGAAAAGCGCGCGTTTGTACTCAGCCACGGACGGGACCTGATCATCCTGAAGATCGTGGGCTATGCCGAGCAAGTTGTGGACTTCTACAAGCTGCATGACACCACCGCGCACGTGTGGATCGCGCACCAGCGCTACCCGACAAAAGGGCGCGTCTGGCACCCGGGCGGGGCCCATCCATTCATCGGGCTCAATGAGGCGCTGGTCCACAACGGGGATTTTGCCAACTATCATGCGGTGGGTGACTACCTCAAGCAGCGCAGTATTGCACCACAGTTCCTGACCGATACCGAAGTCAGTGTGCTGCTGTTCGACCTGTGGGACCGGGTGTATGGTTATCCGCTGGAGGCCACGCTGGAAGCAATGGCACCCACCACTGAATACGATTTCGCTATGCTGCCCGAGGAGAAACAGCGGCTGTATCAGGCCATACAGAGCACACATCTGCATGCCTCACCGGATGGGCCGTGGTTCTTCATCATCGCGCGCTCCAAGCCAGATGAGGGCTTCAGCGAGCTGATCGGCATCACGGATACCAGCATGCTGCGCCCGCAGGTGTTCGGCTTGTATGAGAACGGCGATGCCCAGATCGGTCTGATCGCGTCGGAACGGCAGGCGATCAACGCCTGTATGCGGTCGCTGGCCGCTGAAGACGACCGGTTCCAGCCCCTGGCCGACAAATACTGGGTAGCGCGTGGCGGTTCCTATGCTGACGGCGGCGCCTTCCGGTTCACCTTCCGCGGTGATGAGGGTTTAGTCTGCGAGAACAAGTTCGGGGCGCAGGTTACCCTGCCAACCGGACGCGAGCATATGCCAGCCGGATTGTCCACGGATGGGGCATCGCTGGATTTTCGCACACGCTGGGAGAAGATGACCTATCAGGCGATGGGCAATTCCAGCGTAGAGAGCTGGTGGGCTGCCGCCCGGGCGTGGCTGCCCACGTTGAACTGGGCCGAACTGGCATGGTCCCTGGGTTTCATGGCTGATCTCGCGCAGCAGGGCCCGGATGAGTGGGCCTTCGGGTTGGAGGCGCTCTCACTGATGAGGGATCGGGTTGTGGATACCGGCACAAAGAAACGCGCTTCCGTGCTGCGGCTGGTTGACGAGGCCCTCGCCGGCCTTTTGGACTGCTCACCGCAGCGGATCACCTGGGAAACGCGGGGCGATCTAGGTGCACCGCAGCCGGACGAGCAGGTGCTTGTGATCGATGGGCTGGGCTTCCCGCCGGAAGGCGAGGCGAGCACCGCCCGCCTGATGGACCGGGCAGCCGCGCTCGGCTGGCGGCACTTGGTTGTCTACAACTGGCGCGGCGGGCGCTTTGCGGCCAGCGGCCTGGGCGAAGAAAGTGCGGGCATCCGGGTGGACTTGTACGGAGATGTGGGTGACTACGCCGCTTCCGGGCTGGATGGCGCTGAAGTGCACATCCACGGTGACGCACAAGATCAGGTCGGGCAGATCATGCGGCGGGGCAAGCTCGTCATCCATGGGGATGTGGGGCAGACCTTCCTGTATGGGGCCAAAGGCGGCGCGATCTATGTGCGCGGATCGGCAGCCGGCCGCCCCCTGATCAATGCGGTGGGCCGTCCGCGCGCGGTGATCAACGGCACCTGCCTGGACTACCTCGCCGAGTCCTTTATGGCAGGCGATCCGCTGAATGGTGGTGGGTTTGTCATCCTGAATGCGGTCGAGATCGCCGAAGACGGCAGCCTGCAGCCGATGGAAACCCCCTACCCCGGTGGCAATCTGCTGTCGCTGGCATCCGGCGGTGCGATCTACGTGCGCGATCCGCACCATAAGCTGCTGGAGGACCAGCTTAACGGCAGTGCGTTCTTCACGCTGACGGATGCGGATTGGGCCTTGATCGAGCCGTACCTGCGGGAGAACGAGCGGCTGTTTGGCATCACCCTCGACGATCTGCTGACGGTTGACGGGCAGCAACGCGCACCGCATGCTGTCTATCGCAAGGTGGCTGTAGCCGAGGCGAATGCAGTCCTGGTGGAAACGGAAAACCGCTAGATTTCGACCAGACCGGCCCTCCTCGCCATGAGGAGGGCCAGTTTTTCTATTCGGTGTGGTGACTACCGACCAAACGCCAGCCGAGCGGAAGCAAGACCATCGCCAGCCCGATCTTCAGGGCGTCACCGAGGAGGAATGGCACCACGCCCACAGCGATCACCTCCGGGACGTTCAGTATCGCCAGCCACGCGACACCAAACGCATAGATGATCAGGTTGCCGACGATCATTGCGGCAGCGGTCTTCAACACGTTGGCGTCCCAGTTGCGCTCAGCCAGCAGGCCAACGACGAACGCCGCAGCCACAAACCCCATGATGTAGCCGAAGGTCGGGCTGGCGACGATCGCAGGACCGGCCAGGCCGCGTGCAAATACAGGCAGTCCGGCGATACCTTGAGCAATGTATGCCAACACGCTGAGTGCGCCCTTGCGACTGCCCAGCAGCACGCCGATCAGCAGGACGGCCAGCGTCTGCCCGGTGACCGGCACCGGCCCGATCTCAAGAGTGAGGCGGGCCATCGCAGCGATGAACCACGACCCGGCGACGATCAGCGCGACATCGTAGAGCAGAGCTGTGCGGTCGTTGGTGGGGCGGAGGAGTTCCGCGTAGGTCATAGTGACGTCCTTTCGTATGAAACAGAGTATTGGTCAACGGCGCGCGTTAAGCCACTGCGCCATTGTGAGGAAGTCTTTGATGAGCATGTTGCGGTAGCGGTGTTGATAGAGTGCCGCTGCCGGATGATACATCGGGATGATGATGCGCCCGTTTTCCTCATGAGGTTGGCCATGCACTTCGGATATGCGCGCCTTGGGTAGAAAACTCTTCAGACTGTGGCGACCCAAAGTGACGATCACATCCGGGTTGATGAGCTCGATCTGCCGGTTGAGGTAGTCCGCGCAGGCCTTGACCTCGCTGCGTTTTGGGTCGCGGTTTTCGTTCGGGCGGCACTTGACGATGTTGGTCAGGTAGACATCACGGCGGTCCATGTCGATCATCTCGAAGAGTTCATCGAGGAATTCGCCTGCTGTAGAGACGAAAGGTGCGCCGGTGCGGTCATCTTCCGGGCCGGGGGCCTCCCCCACAAAGAACAGGCGCGCATTGGGCGGACCATCGCCCGGTACGGCCATATGCCTTTCCTGATGGAGTGGACACAGCACGCACACCGCCGCCTCCGCAGCGATCTCCGCCAGACCGGCCTGGATGCGCGCTTTTTCCTCGTCCTCCATAGGGCGTGGTGCCCAGAATGGCCTGACATCGATGCCAAGCGCTTCAAGGATGCGGTCGGCAAGCAGGCCGGAATCTCCGTTGTAGCTCAGGCGTTGGTAGAGCTGCAGCAGCAGCGGCACATCGGCTGCATCCAGGGTGACAGGCATGATCTGCATCGCCCCCTCGCGCTCCAACTTGATCGCAGTGTTGATCTCCATGCGGACCCAGTTGGACTGCATGGAGGACTCGCTGAGCAGCAGCAGGAAGTGCGTTGAGGTCGACAGGCCGCGCTCTATCGCTGCCAGGAAGTCCTCACCAGGGCGGATGCTGTTCGGGGCGATCCACACCTGGGCACCCGCTTCTGACAGGCGGGCGGCTATCTCCTGGGCGACGGGTGCATCCTGAGTGGAATGGCTGATAAAAATCTGGGACATGAGCTCTCCAGAAAAGCGGCGGGCACGAATGCAAGCATACATTCAGGCAGGGAGTGTGGTCAAGTCATTGTTGAAATGGGCTCTCCATTCACGGTAGAATGGCCTGCCGTGAGGACCAACGGGGAGAGTGCATCGTGCGAACAGTAGACTGGCAGGACGGCAGAGTCGTAATGATCGACCAACGGCTGCTGCCTTGGGAACTGCAACACGCCGAATACAGCGATTATCGTGAGCTGGCGCAGGCCATCACGGATATGGTGGTACGCGGTGCGCCCGCAATCGGCGCGGCGGCGGCATTCGGGATGGCCCTGGCGGCACTGCAAAGCACGGCCAGCGACCGCCTCGCGTTGATCAACGAGCTGGAAGAGGCAGCGAAGATCCTTAAGGCGGCACGGCCCACAGCGGTCAACCTGGCATGGGGTGTTGACCGGCTGCTGCGTGTGGCCACCAACGAGGACCTCGACGCGTTGGACGACATCCGGGAGGCCATGCTGCACGAGGCGCAGCGCATCGCCGATGAGGATGTGGCCATCAACAAGCGTATGGCCGAACACGGTGCAGCTCTCGTGAGAGATGGCGATACGATTTTGCACCACTGCAACACGGGTTCCCTGGCAACAGTCGAGTGGGGGACGGCCCTCGGTGTCATCCGCACAGCGCACGAGCAGGGCAAATCGATCCATGTGCTGCTGGACGAGACGCGCCCGCGCCTGCAAGGCTCACGGCTTTCCGCCTGGGAATTGACACAGGCGGGCATTCCCTTCGACATCATCGCCGA
>JAADYX010000077.1 GCA_010092885.1 Chloroflexota bacterium
GCTCAAGGAAGGTCGCCTGGACATCCTGGCTCGTCAGGAAGGCAATGAACTCAAGGGCAGCGTCCAGCTCAGCTTCGGTAGCCGCGGAGTTGATCGAGATGATCTCGGCCTGGTTCCACGGACGGGGAGCGGCTTGGCCCGGGATCGGCGGAATGGCGGCCACAGCAACGTTTTCTTCACCCAAGTCGGCGATGGCGTCGCCCGCCATCCACGGACCTTGGATGCGGTAGGCAACCTCGCCCTGGCGGAAGAGGGTGTCCATGTCACCATCGTTGCCGTCACAGACTACACCTTCGGACTCGCACACGCTCTTGAAGTACGCGTAAGCCTCTGCGCCTTCAGGGCTGTCGATCACAACGGCGTAGTCCTCATTAAAGAAATCGGCACCAAAGGCCGGGGCCCACATGTAGTTATGGAACCAGTCAGCCGTCAGCGCCATACCGTTTTCGGCTGCCGATGCGAGCAGCGCGTCGAAGTCAGCCGGGACTTCGCTCACCATGCTGGTGTTGTAGAACAAAGCCAGCACCTTGTTGTTGATCGGCACACCAACCAGCTCGCCGTTAACGCGCCCGCCGTCAACTGCAGACGGGATCAGCGCGCTCAGGAACTCGGCATCTTCCGGAATGGTGGCCAGCAGACCGGCATCGGCGTAAGCGGCCATGCGGTCCTGCGGGCCGGTGATCAGAGTCGGGCCAGCACCTGTGGCTGCTTCCGTCTGGAACTTGTTCTGCAGCTCGTCAAACGGCACAGCCAGAACTTCAACCGTGATGTTGGGGTTGGCTGCCTGGAAGTCTTCAACGGTCTGCGAGAAGGTCTCTTCTTCCGTCTCGGTGTAACCATGCCAGATGGTGATGGTGACCGGTTCGTCGCCGCCGGCACCTTCATCATCGCCACCGCCTGTATCACCGCCTGCGGTGCAGGCGCCCAGCGCGAATACAGCGACCAGCATCGCAACCAGAGTTAACCAGAAAGAACGCTTCATCATTGTTCTATCTCCTCCATAGAGATGGTTGTAGGTAGTTGGGTTGATTTGGATACGTTTGTCGGAAAGGGATTCGTTGCAACGAGCCTCCTTAGTACTTACATCCTGCCGCATCATGGCGGCAAATGATGACAGCGGCCGGTGGCGCGCAGATAAAACATATGAGGTGGCTTGGTGCGTGAGTTTTGTCATTTTGTTGGGTATTGAAGCAGATGCTCCAGGAAGTAAAGTCGGAGGTTTATGGTATAGAGACCATTGTAAACATAACGCAAAACACGTGTCAAGCAGACCCCATTTTAGATCGTTCGGTGCGTATGGCAAATGTTGGTCCGATCTTTGCTATGTCGTATAATTGCCCGTATACGACATAGCAAAGATAGGGCCGCAGTTGACCCAGGACATCATTCAGACACGTACCGCAAAACAGACGGGCACTGAAATCCGGGTGCTCCGCCCGCACGATGCAGATGGTGCTTGGACCACCGAGTGCCTCACCCATCAAACGCAGGCTGCACATGCCACACGTCGCGAAGCGGTAGCCCAGGCAGCAAATCCGGGCGCTTGGTGTGATGGCTGCCAACGTGTGGCCGCCGCGCGTGGGAACCACATCCAGCCTGTACATACCCTGACTGGGCACGTCGCTGAACCGTCCGGCGGCCCCCTTGCTGTTTACGCCAACAACCAACGGAATGCAGGCAAAACCGCCATCGCCAGCCGGATAGAGCTCTATCTGCGCTACCTGGACGACTCCGGAGGGGCGTGGTTGCAGCCCGATCTGGACGGGTGGCGCGACCAGCTTGTGGAAGAAGACAAAGCAGCAGCGACGATCAAGGCCTACCTCTCAACGGTCCGCTCCGCGTACGAACGGATTATGGCCTTGCCTGCCGGGCGTGATGCCCTCCTGCAGACAATCCCGCGCTATCGTCCGGACGGCACACGCCGTGCAGAGGCCGATATTCTGGCCCTGTTCAACGAACATATCGCACGCCTGCGTGGGGCCATCGACCCAATGAATACGCGCGTGGATGTCACCGTTGTGCAGGATCATGCCGATGCCGAACACATCCGCCTGACACCGGACGAAGCACAGGCGCTGGTCATAGCTCCGGATCCGGCAGCGCTGCGCGGCCAACGGGATATGGCGTTGCTCGCTTTGATGCTTGCCACCGGCGTGCGTGAGGGCGAGGTGGTTAACGTCATCGTCGACGATCTGCGGCAGCAGTTCGGTGGTCAGATCGCGCTGCGTGTCCGGCGGGGCAAAGGGGCCAAACGGCGGCTCATCCCCTACGGCGATATGGCGTGGTGCCTCGATCTGGTTGACCGGTGGCTGGCTGCTGCCGGGATCACCGAAGGCGCAGTCTTCCGGGGTGTGACTGCGGCAGATACCGTCCTGCCGGGACCGATGTCTGTGCGCACGGTTGAGCGCATCATTGCGTCCTACCCAGTAAGGGTGGCAGGTGAGGTCCGTGCCGTGCGGCCTCACGATCTGCGCCGCAGCTATGCCCGCATGCAGTTCGACGCGGGCATCGACCTAATGGCCCTTCAGCAGAACCTTGGCCATGTGAACATCCGGACCACACAGCTTTACATCGGCGATCTGGATGCCGCCAGACGGCGGTCGCGCGGCACCTTCCGCGTAGAATTGGCCTGACCTGCTTGCACCCTTAGAACGTGCGTGCTATCCTACGCAAAATCTAAGGAGACAGTTATGACGCTGGAGTTCCACAAGCTGACCGAACAGGTCGACCGGATGGGCCAGTACTTCGCCGAACAGGCCGAAGAAACCGAAGATAAGGTCGAAATAGCCTGGCAGATCCTCAACGCGCATGCCGACGAGGCCTTCCTCCCTTATATTCTGGAGCGCGTTCAGGACGCCGTGGATAAGGACGCTGGCTACCGTGGGGCGCGCCCCATTGACGAGCCGATCACGCAGGCCTACCCGCCTGCCCTCATCCCGGACTCGGCCACCATTGTCGCGACGGACGGATCGCAGATCCACCCGAACCGGCACCAGGCCGCGCAGTACTATCTGCTCAACATCGGCACAATTGTCGTGGATCATGGCAGTGGGGAGCCGCCGCTTGTCAGCAGCGAACCCTACCTTTTCTATGAACGCGGCTATCTGCTCAGTCCCGATTTCAGCGAGATCAAGGCCACCGTGGTCAACGCACGGCGCACCGTCGCTGAGATGGCGGCACTGGCTGAGCACACGTGGCACCATCGCGGCGACGCACGCCCGCTAATAGCCATGCTGGATGGCGGTCTGCTGTTCATCGCTACCTCCGAGGTGCCGGATCGCAACCAACTGCTGGGTATCTACTTCAGTGCGATGACGCGCTTGGAAGAGGTCGGCGCAGGCCTTGCCGGTTATGTTGACCGTCCGCGCAGCAAGTTCGTGGCGCGCATGCTCCATCTGCTCGATATGGACGCCGAATATGTCTCGCGCAACAGCCTCGGTGCGGAAGGACGGCTCGGTGCACTGCAGGATGCCCCCATTTTTGCTCAACTGCTGCATCCGGGGGAGCGAACCGCGCTGTTCGTGCAGATGTCACCGCAGAACAAGGAGTTCCGGCGGCGCGGCGGAGAGGCCCAGGAGATCACTTTCTTTTATATGAACGTCGCCGCACGCGACGAAAAGCCCAACATCGTGCGTGTGGAGGTGCCGATGTGGGTCGCCAACGAGCGCGACCTCATCGCGGAAATGCAGGCACTCATCTATTTGCAGTGCCAGCAGCTGGCGTCCTCGCGTTTCCCGTATGTGTTGACTCGGTCTCACGAGCTGGCAATCGTCAAGCGGGAGGAAAGCCGCCAGCTCGACACGATGATCCAGGTGGCCATGACTCGCCACGGCATTCCGGGCCGGGCCAGTGACAAGGAGATGGGCAAGACTCTCACCAATGCGGTCCGGCGCCAGGGTATGAATGGGCGCCCCCATGGATGAGCCAGTCGGGCGCGTGCTGCGCGCCAGCACGGAGAGCTTCAGCGCAGGCGCCCGTGCTGAAATGCTGAACGTTCCACCGTTTGGGCAGGTGGTAAAGGTCCAACCGCGGGAAGAAGGCCGTGCGGTCATCTACGGGCTGTTGTACGACACACGCATTGACGATGACCCGATGGTCCGTCAGTTGGTGCTGGCCGATACCGTCAGCGAGGAGATGGTGCGCGACCAGCGCATGCACCGCATCACCCCTGTGGAGATGAGCGTGCTGTGCATCGGCTACCTGTCCGCACAGGGCGTGCGCCATACGCTGCCGCCCCACCCCGCTATGAGCCTGGATGCAGTGCATATGTGCACCTCGCAGGAAGTGCGTGCCGTCACCGAGCGCTTTGATTATTTCCGGCTGGTGCTCAACAGCGGCATGGTCCCCTCTGAGCAGTTGTTGGCCGCGCACCTCCTGCTGTCGTCTGAAACACACGATAACGAACAAGACCAGTATGCTTATCTGGTTGAGGCGGGCCGCGAAATCGCCCGCCTGCTGAGCAATGATCTGCCCCGGCTGGACAATCTGCTGCGGCTGATCTATCCGATGTAGGTGATGACCCATGAGTGACCTGGACGATTTTTTCGGCAGACGTGCGCCGCGTCTCGGCGTGGTGACTGGTGGCTCACTGAGCCGCGGCATCGATGTCAAGCTTGACCCGTACACCGATATCGAGGACCTCGCTGTGGGCCGGTACGTGGTGGTTGACGGCCACCGCCGGCGTTTTTTCTGTATGGTCTCCGATATTGGCCTGGACAACACCGCGCAGCAGATCACGCGTACGCCCCCCGACATGACCCATCCCTTCCTGCGGGATGTGTACACCGGATCCATAGCGTTTGGCACGATGCACATCGCGCCTATGTTGACAATCGAGCACGATGGCACCGTCGGCCCTGTGCGCACTATTCCGCCCCACTTTATGGACGTGCGCACCGCGACCGAACAGGACATCAATGATGTGTTTGGTGAAGAAGATGACAATCACTTCAATATCGGTGCGCCGCTTGAGCTGCCCGAAACACAGATCAACGTCAACCTAAAGCGCCTGACGGAACGGTCGGTCGGTGTCTTCGGCAAGAGCGGAACGGGCAAGAGCTTCCTGACGCGGGTGCTGCTGGCCGGTGTGATCGCGCGGCGGGCTGCGGTGAATCTCGTCTTCGATATGCACAACGACTACGGCTATGAAGTCTTCACGGAGAAGGGCACCCGCGTGAAGGGGCTCAAACAGCTCTTCGACTCGAAGGTCTCTATCTTCACGCTGGATGATGAGTCGTCGCGGCGGCGCGGTGTGCGCCCGGACTATGTGGTGCAGATCCCGTATACGGAGATCGAACCGGAGGACCTGGCCGCACTCAAGCGGACCATGGATATCTCCGACACTATGCTGGATGCGGCCTACACGCTCCGGCGCATGTGGGGGCGCAACTGGATTCAATCCCTGCTGACGGCTGACGCCGATACGATCGAGGAGCTGATCAACTCCACTTCGATCAACGGTGCTTCTCTGACAGCGCTCACCCGCCGCCTGGAACGCTTCCGCCGCTTTGAGTTCCTCGTGCCATATGGCGAAGGCGAATCGGCGGTGGAGACCATCCTGAACTATCTGGAAAACCACACCAGCGTTGTGCTTGAATTCGGGCGGTACGGTAACGCGTTGGAGGCCTATCTGCTGGTCGCCAACTACATCACCCGCCGTATCCGCAACCGGTACGTGCAGCGCATCGAAGAGTCACTCGATGACGAAAGCAAACAGCCGCCCCAGCTGATGATCACCATCGAGGAGGCGCACAAGTTCCTTGAACCGCAGATCGCCAGGCAGACCATCTTCGGGGTGATCGCGCGTGAGCTGCGCAAGTACAAGGTTACCCTCCTGGTGATCGACCAGCGGCCCAGCGCCATTGATGAAGAGGTGATGTCCCAGATCGGTACACGCGTGACCGCCCTGCTGGACAATGATAAGGACATCGCGGCTGTGCTGATGGGGGTCAGCGGCGCGCAGGGTCTGCGCGAGGTGCTCGCCCGGCTGGAGACCAAACAGCAGGCGATTGTGCTGGGGCACGCGGTGCCCATGCCGGTCGTGATCCGCACCCGCTCGTATGATGCAGCCTTCTACGCCGCAATGGGCCAGGCTGTTGGCGGGCACAGCACCGCTGCCGAGGCGCGCAGCTCACTCTATGGGGACGGCTCCGATGGCTTTGACTGAGACACACCCCGTGTAAAACCTACCCGTATGGTTGGGGAATAGAAAAACCAGGGGCGCTATGGTCTGGTTCGAGTATTTATCCCACACCAGGAGGATTAACCATGTCGAGCCAACAACTCTGGCAGCGCCCCCAGCTGCGCCGCGATGAAGACCTCGGCCACGAGAGGAAGGCATCCTGGCTGGAGCTCTTCTTCGACCTTGTGTTTGTCGTCGCTGTGGCCGAGCTGGCCCACACATTTGCCGATCATCAGGATGCCGCCGGTGCCTTGCAGTTCGTTCTGCTGTTTGTCGCGCTGTGGTGGGTGTGGATCGGGGTTACCTATTACCACGAGCGGTTTGAAACAAACGATATCAGCCTGCGCCTGTTGACTTTTGCCCAAATGCTGTGTGTAGCCATTATGGGCTACCACATCCACGATGGCACCAGTGAAACATCAGCGGGATTTGCCATTGGCTACATCGGTGCGCGCACCCTGCTGCTCGCTATGTGGCTGTGGGGTGGTTTCAACAACGCGGAGGCCCGCCCGATGACCAACCGGTTTGGCATCGGCTTCTCGATCTCGCTCGCCCTGTGGGTCATCTCGCTGTTCGTTCCGGTGCCTGCCCGCCTGATCCTGTGGGCGGTAGCCCTGACAATCGAATTGGCAACACCCTTCTTCACACTGGAGGCCCAGGCCCGCCTCCCCACCTTGAGCAGCTCGCACCTGCCAGAGCGCTTCGGAGTGTTTATCATTTTGGTGCTGCGCGAACCCATCGCCGGTGTGATCGAAGGTGCGGCCAAAGTCGAGCAGCCGGGAGCACTTACCCTGGTCGACAGCCTTCTAGGCATGATGCTCGCCCTGAGCATGTGGTGGATCTACTTTGACCATGCCGTCCGCCAGCGCATTAAGGGAGGCAGTGTGTGGTTCAGGGCATTTTGGTCCTATCTTCATCTGCCCCTGGTGATCGGTATGGCGGGCGTCGGCGCGGCGCTGCTCAGCGCGTTTGAAGGGGCTGCCGCACCGCTGGAGACGCCCACCCGCTGGATCTTCGGGGGATCGTTGGCGCTTGCTCTGGTTGCTATCGGCGTGATCGAGCTCCTGCTGGAAGATGAGGAAGGCGAAGGCCGCACCTTGCAGCGCACCGCCTTTATCCGCTTTAGCGGGGCAGCTCTGCTGCTCGTGCTGGCTGCGGCCGGTGGGGGCTTCAGCACAACCGTGATGTTCGCCGGATGCGCGCTCGTGATGCTGGCACAGGTCGTCTACGATCTGGCTACGGATGGCCTGCCCGCCGAGGAAGTCGGCTTCGACCCCGCGTAACCACAAAGGAGGCACCCTTGTGCAGAGTGCCTCCTCGCTCACGTCACGTTAATCGGTGGAGGATGACCGGGTGCTGCGCTGTGCCCGGTTGACAAGCCAGATCACCAGGCGAACCAGCCCGTAGATGACCAACCCAACGAGAATGAGCCACGGCAGCCCGGCGATGGCAAACCGGATGAGGAAATCGGCGAAGTTCTGCAGGCTGTTGATCAGCGTCTCGAATGCATCGCGTACGGTTTCAAACGGCCGCCAGGTGGTATCAATCGGCTGGCTGAACCGGTAGGGCATGATCTCGATGGAGATGTTGGAAAGCGCGGCGGACTGCTCCAGAAACTGAAGCCGCCCCTTGATCGACTCGATCTCGGCCTCGCGCTGCGTGAGCTGTTCCTCGGCACGCAGCAGATCTTCGGTGGTCTCCGCTTCTGCGATGATATCCAACAGACGGTCACGCGCTGCTTCCAGCGACTCCAACCGTGCCTGTAGATCAACAAACTCTTCGGTGACATCCTGCCCGGACTCGCTGCGATTGGTCACTTCCACAGCCAGATCGGCCAGAGCATCCATCACCTCATCGAACTGCTCGGCGGGCACACGGATACGCATTGAGATAAACGGCTGGCTGTCCTCACCGCCGAACTCCTCCGTGGAAACAACAAACGCGCCCTGCGCAGCATACTGTGTCACAATCGTCTCGATATCTTCGCGTGTCTCGCGGGTATTATCCACCTGTATGCCGATGGTGCCCGTACGGATGATCAACCGTTCCTGCGTCTGTTGGGACACATTGTCGACCGCGCCCTCTTCCGCGAAATCCATGTCTTGACTTTCAACCATGGCTTCACCTCTGTCTGCCCCACCTGACGCTACTTCTTGTTGAACTGTCATGCCGCCGCATGCGGCAAGCAACAGGCCAAAGATGACGATGGTCCCTATCCAAATCTTGTTCTTCATGAGTGCAATACTCCCATAGTTGCGGAATGCTTCTTCACCAATGGAACGCTGATCCTGCCGCTGTGGTTCCATTGTACAGTACAATCGGGGTGCATATGTCCCCTCACAACAAGGAGATCCGTTTTGGATCCGCTCAATGTCGTGATCACGGTTGGCCGGTCGGAAGGGCAGCGCCTCGTTGATAAGGTGCAGGCCGTCTCCCCCAACCTGAATATCATTCACCGGCCCACGCGCGAGGCCGACGATCTGGCCGATGTGGCCGCCGAGGTAGACATCCTGTACACGGGTGATGCCCTACTCCACCCGGATGATGCGCCGCGCCTCAAATGGGTGCAGATCCATTGGGCGGGTGTGGATCATGTATTGCAGCATCCTCTATGGACAGAAAGCAACGTGCTGATCACTAACGCCAGCGGTGTACACGCGATCAACATGGGCCAATACGTCATGGCGATGATGCTGGCCTTTGCCCATCGCATCCCGGTCATGATCGCGGATACCAAAGCGGGTACATGGCGGGAGAACCGGTTTGCGGCATACCGTCCGCGCGAACTGCGCGGTTCGACGGTTGGCATCGTTGGCTATGGAGCGATTGGCCGCGAGGTGGCGCGGCTGGCAAAAGCCTTCGGGATGACGGTGCTTGCCATCAAGCGTGATGTCCGCCATCTCGCGGATCACGACTCGTATCGGGTGGCGGGCACGGGCGACCCGGAAGGCGAACTGCCCGACCGCTACTATCCGCCTGAGGCATTGCACACCTTTCTTAAGGACTGTGATTTCGTTGTCCTGCTCGTGCCCTTGACCGAGGCGACCTACCATCTGATCGATCAGGAAGCGCTGCGCGCCATGCCGGAACATGCCGTCTTGATCAATGTGGCGCGCGGTGATGTGGTTGACGAAGCGGCATTGGTTGAGGCACTGCGTGAAGGTTGGATCGCCGGTGCGGGGTTAGATGTGTTCAGCCAGGAGCCGCTCCCCGAGGACAGCCCGCTGTGGGGTTTGGAGAACGCGATCCTCAGCCCGCACGTGGCCGGATCAACGCCCTACTATAATGAACGGGCCAGCGATCTCTTTGTGGATAATCTGCGACGCTATCTCAAGGACGAACCACTGCTCAACGTGGTGCAGCGCGATTTGGGCTACTGAGTGCCGTATACTTTGGCCTTCTTGGCGGCGAGGCGGTCGGCCAGGTCGGTGATCTCTTTAAGGTTCTCCAGGCGGGCGATCCAATCCTGTGGGATGCCCGGCACGCCGACCCGCGCCCCAACAATGCTGCCCGTGATGCAGCCCACCGAGTCCGAGTCACCCTCTGTGTTCACGGCGCGCTGGACTGCTGCCGCGTAATCGTCGGGATGGCGCATGGCGCAGTAGACCGACATGGCCACGGCCTCGTGGGCGACCCACCCGGCGCCGATGTGCTTAACGGCGTTGACTTCATCGGTCCAGGCGAGCACATGGCCGATCTTGCGCAGCGTGTCGGAGAAAGTCTCGTCCATCTCACCGACGGCCTGCAGCAGCAGGTTGACATACTGCTCGGGAGGAGCGCCATCCAGCGCGAGTTTGACGCAGTAGGCCGCGCCGACTGTTGCTGCAATGGCGGTCGGGTTGTTATGGGTGGCCATACCGACCGCCGCCGCCACGTCGCGCAGGCGGTCTGGGGCATGCTGGTAGAAGTAGCCAATCGGTGCAACCCGGATGGCCGAGCCGTTGCCCATCTTGTCGGCTCCGGACTCACGCCATGAGATGCCCGCTGAGAGCGTGCGCGCCGCCTCGGTGACCGTGTGGCCCGGGTGGCGGTCATTGTCCGGAGAATTGGCCCAGCCGATAAAGTGTTTGGTGAAGGAGTCCATCACCGCTTCTGTGTCGTGCTCACCCTGCTCGATCAGCGACTCGGCGACGACAATGCTCGTCTGGGTGTCATCGCTGTATAGGGCCGGATTGGGCGGTTCGGTGATGCCCTGTGGCCCGTAGATCGTCGTGATCTTGTCCATCTTGAGGAACTCAATCGGGTAGCCGAGAGCATCCCCGAGGGCAAGACCGTAAATGAAAGACCGTGCGCGCTGCTGCTCTGACATGGTTCCAAGTCTACTTGCCCGCGCCTGACGTTGCAAGTGGCTCCGAAAGGCGTAGAATCAGGCAAGCCGAAAGGGGGTGTTGTGATCGTCGAAACGGATGTGCTGGTTCGGTTTGCCGAAACAGACCAGATGGGCATTGTGCATCATGCGACCTACCTGCTCTACTTTGAAGTCGGGCGGGTTGCATTTTCCAAAGCAGTGAATGCGTCTTACAATGAGTTGGAGCAGGCCGGGTTTTCTCTGGCAGTTGTAGAAGCCAAAGTGCGTTTTGCAGCGCCCGCGCGTTTTGACCAGAAGTTGGCCATCCGAACGTGGATCCGTAAGGCGTCCAGCCGGGCGGTGACATTCGCGTATGAGATCGTGGATGGCATGACCACTCAGCGTGTAGTCACCGGGCATACACGGCACATCTGTGTTGACCGGGAGGGCAAGGTCCGGCGGATACCAGGCAAATGGTACCAGGCGATCAAGGACAATGAATATGGCGAGTAACCCGACTCTCAACGGACGCTACCATCTGGTCGAGCAGATCGGTTCAGGTGGTATGGCTGTCCTGTACAAAGCTGAAGACGCCGACCTCCAGCGCACAGTAGCCGTAAAGGTGCTGCGGCCCAGTCTGGTCAATGATCCGGAGTTTGTGGAGCGCTTCAAGCGGGAAGCCCGGTCAGCGGCCAATATGTCCCACCCGAACATCGTGACCGTGCATGACGTCGGGCAGGATGGCTCGCAGACCCATTACATCATTATGGAGTACGTGCCCGGTCAGAACCTCAAACAGCTGATCAAGGCGCGGGGTGCATTTGAGATTGATGCCGCGCTGGCGATCATCATTGAGGTATGCAAGGGTGTGGGCTACGCACATCGTGCGGGGCTTGTACACTGTGACATCAAACCGCAAAACATCCTTGTGACACCGGACCGGCGCATCAAAGTGGTCGACTTCGGTATTGCCCGCGCGCTTACCGCGGCGGAGGATGGCGAGCGCGAGTCGATTGTGTGGGGCAGCCCCAGCTACTTTGCACCGGAGCAGGCTGCGGGAGAAGTGCCCACGCCCGCTTCCGACGTGTACGCGATCGGCGTGGTGCTCTTCGAGCTGCTCACAGGGCGGCTGCCCTTCATCGGCAACAATTACCAGGATCTGGCACTGCAGCATATCCATGACGCGCCGCCGTCGATCCACCAGTTCAACCCGACAGTGCCGGACGAATTGGTCCGCATCGTGGAGCAGACTCTCGCCAAGGTGCCGTCACGACGTTATCGCACGGCGGACCAGTTGGGGCGCATCCTGCAGAAATACTACGAGCAGGGGCAGCAGCCGACCTCCAGTTTTCAGGTCACCCAGTCGGATGTGGAGCCACCGCCCGCGCGTGATACACCGCCTCCGCCGCTGCCGCCCTACCCGGACGCCTCACCGCCTCCGCAGCCGCAGCCGCGCCAGGAAGGCCGCCCTGAGTACACGGTGCCAACCCTTCCGCCTATCCCTCGCTCAAGAGCGGGCGAGCGCGCCGCAGCAGAAAGCCCAAGCCGTGCGCCGGTTTCTTACCCGCGCCAGCCTATATCCACTGAGCGCGAAGAGGCACCCGGCCCCGATCTGTATGGGATCGTACTCGGAGTATTTGCAGCCCTGTTGATCGTTGGCCTCATCCCACTGTGGATCGCGGTGTTTGTAACGCTGACTCAGTAGGTAGTGGGCACCTGCCCCGGTCAGCGCTATACTCACGTTGACGCTTTTGGGTGGGGATAAAAGTCGTACGACGGCGCTGTAAGCGTCGTTTGTCTTACCGGAGAAGTATTGTGAATACCAATGGATTAAACCGGAACTGGTTTGTATGGATGCTGTTGATCGTCGTGCTGCTGATCATCGCTGTGGGGCTGTTTCAGCAGAGCAGCAGCACCCGTGAAGTGACGATGAGCGAACTGGCCGCGCTTGCGGCTGAAGGCAGGGTCGTGGCCGTTGAGGTGCTCGACAACAATGAACTCAATGTCGAGCTGAGCGTTGAGCAGGACGGCTCGCGTGAGGTGACCTCCCGCAAAGAGGAGGGGTCCACGGCCTACGAGCAGCTTCTGGCCTTTGGTGTGCCGGAAGAGAACCTCGCGGCGATTGACTACAGCAATGCCCGAGCGCCC
This sequence comes from Chloroflexota bacterium, assembly GCA_010092885.1. GTDB lineage: Bacteria > Chloroflexota > Anaerolineae > Aggregatilineales > UBA3940 > TC-195. The sequence goes on from JAADYX010000077.1 coordinate 12,618, forward strand.
AACTTCCAGGGCATTTGGGTGACCGTGATCACCATCCTGCCGATTGTGGCGATATTCGCGTTTGTGCTCTTTATGATGCGCAATGCGCAGGGGGCCAACAACCAGGCCATGTCGTTCGGCAAGAGCCGGGCTCGAATGATCAACCCCGACCAGCCCACAGTGACCTTCGACGATGTGGCCGGTTCCGATGAAGCCAAGGAAGAGCTGGCGGAAGTCGTCGAGTTCCTGCGGGAACCGGCTAAGTTCATCCAGCTTGGGGCGCGCATCCCGAAGGGTGTACTGCTGGTGGGCATGCCCGGTACCGGCAAGACGCTGCTGGCGAAAGCGGTTGCGGGTGAGGCCGGTGTGCCCTTCTTTTCGATTTCAGGCTCGGAATTTGTGGAGATGTTCGTCGGTGTGGGTGCCAGCCGCGTGCGCGATCTGTTTGAGCAGGCCAAGCGGCACAGTCCGTGCATCGTCTTCGTGGACGAGATCGACGCCGTTGGCCGCCAGCGCGGTGCCGGCTTGGGCGGCTCCCATGATGAGCGCGAACAAACCCTCAACCAGATTCTGGTCGAGATGGATGGGTTCGACACGGACACCAACATTATCATCCTTGCGGCCACCAACCGCCCGGACATTCTCGATCCGGCGCTGCTGCGCCCCGGCCGCTTCGACCGGCGCGTGGTGATGGATCGCCCGGACGTTAAGGGGCGCGAGGAGATCTTCAAGGTGCATGTGCGCGGCAAGCCGCTTGCTCCGGATGTGGAGCTGGACACGTTGGCCGCCGCGACCCCTGGCTTTGTTGGCGCGGATATTGAGAACACCGTGAACGAAGCGGCGATCCTCGCGGCCCGCCAGAACAAGAAATTGATCAACATGGGCGACTTTCAGGAGGCGATTGAGCGGGTCGTGATGGGCCCCGAACGTCGCAGCCGGCTCATCACCACACGTGAAAAGGAGATCGTCGCCTACCATGAGGCCGGGCACGCCGTGGTCGGCCATCTGCTGGAGTTCTGCGATCCGGTGCTTAAGGTGACCATCATTCCGCGCGGCATGGCGGGCGGCTATACGCTGGCCCCACCCCGCGAGGACATGCGCTACATGCCCCGTTCCAAGTTTATGGATGACCTGGCCATGATGCTCGGGGGCCGGCTCGCAGAGGAGATTATCTTCGACGAGATCACCACCGGGGCCAGCAATGACCTCGAACGGGTGACCAAGACGGCGCGCGCGATGGTCACGCGCTACGGCATGAGTGACCGTCTCGGCCCGATGATCTTCGGGCAGAAAGAGGAGCTGGTTTTCCTTGGCCGTGAGATCGGCGAGCAGCGTGACTACAGCGAGTCGGTTGCCGAAGAGATCGATGCGGAAGTGCGCCGGATCGTCAGTGAGGCGTATGAGCGCGCCCGCACCGTACTGACCCAGCACCGCGACAAACTCGACCTCATCGCGCAGACCCTCATCGATGTTGAAACGCTGGAACGGGATGGCTTCGCCCGCCTGATGGAAGGGCTGCCGCTCGAGACAGAAGCCGATGAGGAGCACGAAGCGAAGGCGCGCGACAAGCAGGAAGAGGAAGCACCGCAGTCACGCCGTGGCACCGATACCGGCGGGCTGGAACTGCCGCCGGCACCCTCCCCTGCCTGAGCAGCACCCCTACTGAAACCAAAACGGACCGGGCCTACATGCCCGGTCCGCTGCGTTGTGACGGGTTAAACAGCCGGGATCTGTGCCTGCTCAGTCTCCTGCTTGATGAGTTCGCGGCGCAGGATCTTGCCCACAGTGGACTTGGGCAGTTCGCTCACAAACTCGATGCGGCGGGGTACCGCATAAGGCGCCAGCTGCTCCTCACAGAACGCGATAACCTCTTCAGCGGTCAGCGTTTCGCCTGGCTCCACCACGATCCATGCTTTCAGCGCTTCCTGACCGGCTTTCTCCGGGTGGGGGATGCCAGCCACAGCCGCCTCAATGATCTTGGGATGGCCGAACAGCACCTTGTCAATATTGTTCGGGTAGACGTTGTAGCCGCCTATCAGGACCATATCCTTCTTGCGGTCCACGATGAAGAAGTACCCCTCCTCATCCATGTAGGCGATATCACCTGTGTAGAGCATGCCATTGCGCAGGGCATTGGCCGTCTCGGTAGGCATGTTGTGATAGCCGAGCATCATGCTGGGCGTGATGATCACCAGCTCGCCGATCTCGCCGGGCGGCAGTTCGGTGACGCCGTCCTCCAAGCTCATGATCTTGCTGTCCACATCCGGCAGGGGCAGCCCGATGGACCCTTCTTTGTTGGTACCGTTCACCGGATTGCAGTGGGAGGCCACGGCTGTCTCACTCATGCCGAAGCCTTCCATCAGCTTGCCGCTGGTCAGCTCCTCAAAGCGACGCTTGACATCTGCGGGAAGGGGGGCCGAGCCGCTCACACAGGCATCAATGGAGGTGAGATCATACTTGCCCGCCTTGACATCGGGATGCTGGTTGATCGCGTTGTACAAGGCTGGCACTCCCATGTAGATCGTCGGCTTGAAGTAGTCGATCATGCCGAGCACTTCCGAAGTTTGGCGCGGGTCGGGCACCATGTACATCGGCGCAGCCGTCTTCACGGCGAAGATCAACACGGCCACCAACCCATAAACATGGTAGAAGGGTGCCGCCGCCAGGAAGGACGGGCTGGATGAGGCCGTGTTGGCCGATCTCAACCAGGCTTCCATTTGCATTGCATTGGTTGAAAGGCCCTTGTGGGTAGCACGTGCTCCCTTGGGAACACCTGTGGTGCCGCCCGTATACTGGAAGATGGCCACATCTTCGGCTGGCGTGAAGGTCAGTGAGGGGCGCTGCGAGGCGCTGTATGTGCTCAGCATGTCCTGCAGCCACACATCCTCGGGTGAATCGAGCTGCTCGATGCGGTGACCGTCCTTGCGCTCGGTCGCCAGAGTGAACAGCGTCTTGATCAGGCCGGGGAAGTACTCTTTGACGTTGCTGACAATGATGCGTTCCAACGGCGTGGAGGCATCATTGCGTACGGTCACCATCCGGTCGTAGAGGGCCGACATGCAGAAGGCGACTCGCGCGCCGCTGTCGGTGACCTGCTGGGCGATCTGGGGGGCTGGGTAGGTGGGATTAATAGCCACCACCGTTGCGCCCGCCTTCAGGATCCCGAAAAACGCAATGACAAACTGGGTCGAGTTGGGATACATCAAGGCGACCCGGTCGCCCTTTTGTACGCCCATCGCAGCCAGCCCGGCAGCGAAGCGATCCGCGAGATCGTTGAGCTGCCGGTACGTGATGCTGACCGATGGACGGCCGATCACAGGCAGCTCACGCGGGGCCGTCACGCAGGCAGGAAGCTGCGGGTGCTTGCTGGCCGTCTCTTCGAGGATCTCATGTACGGTTTGGTCGGGATACGGGGCGAGGGTGTACGGAACACCTTCATCATAGCTATTGTGCCAGGGTTTCGTCATCTGGTAGCTCTCCTCAAGCAGTGTACTGTAAAACAGACCGGGGCACCCGGTGTTGTTTCCATAAGGACGGCTTGGAGTATAAGTGCAGGGGGGTCTTTTGCACCTTAGCGCACCTCTAGTATAGTCATATGAACCGTATAGGTCAATGCGATAGGGAGCTAGTTATCGTGGAACAGAACCAGACAATGCAGATGGTCTCCTGGCTGGATGAGGAACGCCGCAAGGACAAGGCGCTGATCATGAAGCTGGAGGAGCGCGCTGCTGCCCAGACGGCCATTATCGAAGAGATGAACCGCCGTATGAAGGGCATGGAAGCCGAGATGGCATCGCTGCGGGCGAGCATGCCTGCCGCCAACTCCTTTTCAGATGCGATCACGCGGCTGCGCACGGAGGTGTTTGCCAACATCGAGCAGGCAGAAGAGCGGCGGCTGACCGCCCAACAGGACCTCAAGCGGATGCGCGATCAGGACCGTGAGATGCTTGCCCGGGCGGTTGAAGATCTGCGGCAGGAGGTCAGCACGCGGCTCCAGCGGGAAATGCAGCCGCGCCGCACGGAAGAAGAACGCCTCTCACGCGTGGCGGCCGAGCTGCAGGTCTACGCGGACAACCTCAGCAAAGGCCTGGAGGACTTCGAGCGCTCGCTGGCGTTCTTGGAAGAACAGCGCCGCCAGGACTCCAAGCGCATCGCGGACCTCAGCAGCCAGGTGCTGGATATGTCCAAGCGACAGGAGACCCAGCAGACCAAAATCGAACTGCTGGAGGAACTGAGCCGTCGCAATGAGCGTGTCCTTGATGAGACGATTGGCACGATCAAGGAGCTGCGGCAGGAGCGCCAGGCCTGGATCGAACAGGAGGCATTGGCTTCACAGCGGCGTGAGCAAGCCATTACCGATGTGGTCAAGCGTATGGAGCAGTTTGAAGAGCAGGCTGAGGCCCATATGCAGCAGCTTGCCAAATACGGGGAAACGCATCGGACCATGCAGAAGAGCGTCGACGATTTTGAGCGGCTGGCCAACCGTGTCGACCGTCGCCTGAACGAACTGGCTGAAGTACAGCGTATTTCCGAGGACCGCTTCCGTCAGGAATATGAGCAGTTTCTGCAGGACGACCAGAAACGCTGGCGTCAGTTCACCCTGACCAACGAGGAGGCCTGGCGTGAGAACGGCAAAACCATCGCAGAGCTGACTGAGCGGGTCGAGATGTTGGACATGGCCGCGGGCAATCACGCCGCACACCTGAAGAACATCCATCGGGTGCAGCAGTCCACCTTCCGCGAGTTGGCGGACATGCTGCACACCATGTGGGAAACGGCATCAGACGGCAGTAAAGACCTGCCAGCCCTCGATGCCTGACGTTAATAGATGAAGATCGCGTGTGCCGGGATGGCACAGCCAACCATACAGATAAAGATGAAGACGATGAGCGCCGCCACGATCAGGGCTTTCGCCCCGGGCCCGATGCGTGCCTGCCGTGACGATGAGCAGCTTACAACAACAACTGGCCTTCTTTCCCTGAGTGACATAGTATACCAATAACCATCCCCAATCTTATGAACAACCTCATTATAACGCATTGTGCCGACGCGCGTGTCGGCACAATGGAAGGGTTAGGTTTGGTTGACCTGCACTCAGGGGGGCGGGCTCAGCCCTCCGGGGTTGGTTCCGGTTCAGTTTCTTCTTCGGGTTCGGCTGGGGCCGATCCGTTGTCTACGCGCCATATCGTGACATTGGCCCCTGTCGCGATGGCCAGTTCCATGCCATCCGGGCCCCATGCCAGGTCATTGATCGACCCACCGGTTGGGTCAGCGACGATCTCGCGCAGCAGGCTGCCATCTCCCGTGCTCCAGATCCGCACAATGCCATCGGAGTCGCCGGTTGCCAGCAGCTGCTCATCCGGAGTCCATACCACATCGTAGACCTCAGCATCGCCGTCGTCAAGCGAAACGCGGATGTCGCCGGTGGCCGGATCCCAGATGATGATCTCGCCGTCGAGGGCGGCGCTGGCCAGCGATGCGCCCGACGGACTGAACGAAAGATCACGGACCTCTGCGCTGTGACCGTCGAGCAGGCGCAGTAGTTCACCGGTGGTGGCATCAACCAGCGTGACAATGCCATCCACGGACCCCACTGCCAGGATGCGGCTGTCGGGTGAAAAGTCCACACTCACGCCCGTATCCGGCGCATCATTGCCCTCGCCGACTGTGTAAAGCGGGTTGCGTGACAGCGGGCTCCATACGACTGCCGGGCTGTTGAACCAACCCGCAGCAATGTAGCGATTGTCGGGTGACCACGCGATGCGGATGCCATTGTCGGTCGGGCCCTGCAGCCGGAACGAAACGGTCAGCCGCCCGGGATCGTAGACCAGAACTTCATCGCCTGAAACGGCAGCAAGCGACCGCTTGTCCGGCGACCAAACCATAGCCGCAGGTATACCCCCTTCCGGATCGGAGGCGCGCAGTTCTTCCAGCGTGGTCATATCCCAGATAGCAATTGTGCCATTGTCCGACGCGATAGCAAGCCGGGTGCTGTCAGCCGACCAGGCAATACTGCCGATGCCCGGCCCGGGTGGATCAAGGGTTTCGCTTGGGGCCAGTTGGTCAACATTATCGCGACGGATCATGCCGGCTACAGGGGTAACGGTGGGGGTTGGTAATACAGCAGTAGGCTCTGCTGTCGGAGCAGGCGGTGGAGCAGTCACGGACTCAGTCGGATCATCGGGGGTAGTACTGGTAACGGTACACGCCAGAACAGCCAGTAACAGGGCGGTCAGTGCGATCCACCCACGCCCAGGAAAGTTTAGTCTCATCCCGCATTCCTCTCATGAATCAAGCCAGGCCACGGATTCATTATACAACACATTCAGCATAGCGCTTAACGGCGGTTTGCGGTGGGGTCAAACATCATGGATTTAACAGCGATAGGACACAAAAAACCCCACCATGCGGCGGGGTTCCGATTGATGAGGGTGTGTGTATCAGTAGCCAGGCGAGGCCGGTGCAGCCGGTTCATCTTCCGGAATGTCGGTGATGAGTGCTTCCGTGGTAAGGATCATCGCCGCGATGCTGGCTGCATTCTCCAGTGCGCCACGTGTCACCTTAACCGGGTCAAGCACACCCGCGTCGATCATATCGGTGTAGTCACCGGTGATGACGTTATAGCCCAGCCGCGGATTGTCTTCTTCCTGCTGCAGACGGCGCACGTTCTCGATGATCACAGCGCCGTCGAGGCCAGCGTTGGCGGCCAGCTTACGCATCGGGGCCTGCAGCGCGGTGCGGACGATCTTCACGCCGGTCTGCTCGTCGGGATAGGTCATCTCGACATCATCGAGTGCCTCAAGCGCGTTGATCAGGGCCACACCGCCGCCGGGCACGATGCCCTCTTCCACAGCGGCACGTGTTGCGCTCAGGGCATCTTCCACGCGGTGCTTTTTCTCCTTCATCTCGACCTCGGTCGCAGCACCTACCCGGATGATCGCCACGCCACCGGCGAGCTTGGCGAGACGCTCCTGCAGTTTCTCACGGTCGTAATCGCTGGTGCTGGCCTCAATCGCGGCCTTGATCTCTTCAACGCGGCCATCGATGGCTTCCTGTTCACCAGCGCCGCCAACGAGCGTCGTGTCGTTCTTGGTCACCACGACTTTTTCGGCGGTGCCCATCATGTCAAGGGTGGCATTCTCAAGTGTATAGCCGATCTCCTCGCTGATGACTTCACCACCGGTCAGAACGGCGATATCCTGGAGCATGGCCTTGCGGCGCTCCCCGAAGCCAGGCGCTTTGACAGCCACCACGTTCAACATACCGCGGAGACGGTTGATGACCAGCGTGGCCAGTGCGTCACCGTCGACATCCTCCGCAATGATCAGAATGTCGCGCTTGCCACGGTTGATGAGCTTCTCAAGAAGTGGCATCAGGTCATTGGCGGAGCTGATCTTCTTCTCGTGGATCAGGATGGTGGGGTTCTCAATGACGGCCTGCATGGCTTCCTGATCATTGACGAAGTACGGGCTCAGGTAGCCACGGTCGAACTGCATGCCCTCGACGTACTCGGTTTCAAACTGGAGGCTCTTGCTCTCCTCAACCGTGATGACGCCATCCTTGCCGACCTTCCACATCACCTCAGCGATCAGTTCACCGATCTCGCGGTCCTGCGCGGAGTTGCTGGCAACGTGAGCGATCTCGTCCTTTTCGTCGATCTCAACAGCCATATCACGCAGGCGAGTGCTGACGGCCTGTGTCGCGGCGAGGATGCCCGTCTTCAGCAGCATCGGGTTGGCCCCGGCTGCAACGTTCTTCAGGCCTTCGGTCACGATGGTCTGGGCGAGCACAATGCTGGTCGTGGTGCCGTCACCAGCGATGTCGTTGGTCTTGGTTGCAGCCTCTTTGAGCAGCTGCGCGCCCATGTTCTCGTATGGATCTTCCAGTTCGATCTCTTTGGCGACGGTCACACCGTCATGCGTGACGGTCGGGGCGCCCCACTTCTTGTCCAGGGCGACGTTGCGGCCTTTCGGGCCCAGTGTGGTCGTGACTGCATCAGCGACGATATCCACACCGCGCTTAAGGCCGCGCCGCGCTTCTTCAGAGAAAATAAGCTGCTTTGGCATGGTTGCTCCTCCTACTGCTCTACAATGGCGAGAATGTCGGTCTCTTTCAGGATCAGCAGTTTGTTGCCGTCGATCTTGAACTCGGTCCCAGCATACTTGGCGTACAGCACCGTCTGCCCGACTTCGACATCCATGTCGATGCGCTCGCCGTCTTCGTCACGACGGCCCGGACCCACAGCGATGATCTTGCCTTGCTGCGGCTTTTCTTTGGCAGTTTCGGGGATGTACAGACCACTCTGCGTACGCTCTTCCTGCTCGACCGGTTCAATCACAACGCGATCACCAAGTGGCTTAAGGTTCATGTCGACCTCCCGGGGAATGGTTGGTTGGATTGATAGTGGTGTTCCGTTTAGCACTCGCGTGCATAGAGTGCTAACTCGGATGAGAGTATAGCGCAGGTGCTGGAATCACAAAGGGGGTGCGCTGAATTTATACACGATTCTAATGGGAATCGTCGGGAAGATCCTCCATAGCGGCCAGCAGGGCTGTCGTCCGGCTGGCCAGATGCGACTTGAGCGCTTCAAAGATCGGCTGGGCTTGTGTGGCCAGCTCCCACGCGCGGTCCACGTTGTCCATGGCAAAGGCCAGGTCGGCGAGGTTGAGCCACAGCACGGCTTGGTCAAAGGGGGAAGGTGTATCAGCGGACTCAAACACAGCGGCTGACTCCTGCAAAATGGCTGCTGCACGGTCGTACATGCCCTGCCGCCGGTAGAGCAGTGCCTGATGCGCCCGAACCACCGCTTTGCTGAGGGTATCGCCCAACGTATCAAACAGGTTGGTGGCGCGGGCATAGTCCGCCATGGCTTCGGCCCACTGTCCCATATCATCACGGAGGGTGCCGCGCTGCGCGATGATCCGCGCCTGATGCTGCCGGTCGTTGAGATCGACGGCCAGGCGCATGGCTTCCTCCAGGGCACGGATGGCTTCCTCCTGTTGGCCAAGCTGCTTATGCGCCAGGCTCAGATTGAAGTACGCGAGTGCCATATCCGTGCGCGTGTCGGCTTCAGCATCGTGGAGGGTGCGCAGGGTGCGGCGGTAGCTGGCAATAGCAGCCTGCGCGGAACCGGCGAGGACATCCAGGTTGGCGAGGTTGTTGCGTGCACGTGCCTCACCCACAACATCCTTTTCCCGGCGATAGATGTCTGCTGCCTCACGGTAGGCACCGCGTGCCTCATCCCACAGTTGGCGTTCAACCAGCCAGTGCCCGAACAGGATCGTGCGCTCCGCAGCGAGGCCTGCTTCGCCGCGCTGGCGGGCTAAGGCTATCCACTGTTTGAAAGCCTCCTGGGTGGAGA
>JAADYX010000078.1 GCA_010092885.1 Chloroflexota bacterium
CTCCTTGCCCGCACCGTCGCTGGTGCCGGGCAGCGCGCCTCACTCGTCGAGCAGCCACTCCTTGAGGAAGTAGCGTGACAGGCAGTCATTGGTCCGGAACGGGTCGCGGGTGATGAGCTCACGGGCCATTTCAACCGAGGCGACCGCAAAGGTGATGCAGCCCCCTGAGTGATCCACAAACGGCCCGCCCTGGAAGTGCGGCAGGGCCTTGTCCCTCCAGTAGCGGGCGTGATGTGGGGCGGCGGCCCGGATGGCGTCCGGGTCGTTCTTCATCAGGTAGAAGTATACAAAGCGCTTCATGGCGATGTCCGTTGGTGCAGCACGTACCATCGCCCCGATTGTAGGGATACGGCGGCCTTTATCCCAGTGAGGGGATTCCCGGCCTCAGGTGCCAAAGATCACATCGCGGCCACCGGTATCCGGAACTGCGGTGCGGACGGGTTGCCTTTAAACCGCTGCCTGACCTTCTCATAGCCAACCTGGCTGAACGGGCACACTGCCAGGCAGATCGCGCAGCCGTAGTGCTCGGTGAAGTAGTCACGGCAGGCGTCATGGTCGATGCACTGCATGCCGCCGTCAGCGCGCGGTTCTGGCTGCTCGTAGATGGCATCGACCGGGCACTGCCGCACACACTTGCGGCACATCGCGCAGAAATCACGCAGCCACAGGTGATCGTTCGCCTCAGTGAGGGGCAGGTTGCTGATGTTGGTATAGATGGTGCCGATGGCACCCCGACCTGATAGGCCGCTTCGGTGAAGCTGCCGGTCTGCGCGATGGCGGCCAGCACCTCAAGTTGAGTTAGGTTCATGGCCCGATTCTACCGTGTATCGCGTGACATGCATGGGGGGGCGCATCGTGGCGGTGCTCGTCAAGGATTGAGGCCCAGGTCAGCCCACAAAACAACCGCCCCCCGGCACAGGTCGAGGGGCGGCGTGGCATCTAAGCAAATCGTGGGGTTACGGAATGCCCATCGTCTCGAAGTCGCCGGCGTAGGCGGCACCGCGGCGCACGGCTTCGATGTTCTGCGGCAGCAGGTTGCGCCGGTGCGCGGGGATGTGGGCATCCAGCGCGTCACACAGCGCGTTCACCGGCAGGATCGGCCGTTCGGCCAGCAGCGCGCCCAGCAGCACGACGTTCGTCAGCCGGGGGGTGCCCACCTGTTCGGCCATCTGCGTGGCCGGGATGCGCAGGACATCGAGGCGCTCGCGCGTGACCGGGTCATCCACCAGTGAACTGTTGATCACCAGCAGGCCGCCCGGGCGCACCAGCGGCTCGTACTTATCAAACGAGGGCTTGTTGAACACAATCGCTATTTGGGGGCGGCGAACCACCGGGGACCCGATGGGCTTGTCACTGATGACGACGGTGCAGTGTGCCGTGCCGCCGCGCATCTCCGGCCCGTAGCTGGGGATCCAGGTGACGTGGTAGCCGGTGTCCATCGCCGCATAGGCGAGCAGCTGCCCGGCGAACATCACGCCTTGGCCGCCAAACCCTGAGAAAATCAATTCATGCTGCATGTCGGCCTCCTCCTAAAGGTCTTTCACCGCGTCGATCACGCGGTAGTCGCCCAGCGGATAGTAAGGCACCATGGTGTCAGCCACCCAGGTCAGCGCGTCGGAGGCGCTCATGCCCCAGTTGGTCGGGCAGGTGGAAAGCAGCTCCACCATCGAGAAGCCCAGCCCCGCCATCTGCACCTTGAAGGCCGTCTTGATCGCCTTCTTCGCGCGGCGGATCTCTTTGACGTTGTGCAGCGAACGGCGCACGATATACGCTGAGCCGTCCAGTTCGGCCAAGACCTCGCTCATCCGGATGGGGAACCCGGCGATATCGGTGCTGCGCCCAAACGGCGATGAGGTGGTCTTCTGGCCCGGCAGGGAGGTGGGTGCCATCTGGCCGCCGGTCATGCCATAGATCGCGTTGTTGACGAACACCGCCGTGACCGGCTCGCCGCGTGCGGCGGCGTGGATGATCTCCGCGGTGCCGATGGATGCCAGGTCGCCGTCGCCTTGGTAGGTGAACACCAGCCGGTCCGGCGAAACGCGCTTGAGGCCGGTCGCCATGGCCGGGGCCCGACCGTGGGCAGCCTCGCAGGCATCTATATCAAAGTAGTTGTAGCTGAACACGGAACAGCCCACCGAGGCCACGATAATCGCGCGGTCGTTGAGCCCCAACTCGTCGATGGCTTCTGCCACCAACCGGTGGGAGATCCCGTGGGTGCAGCCCGGGCAGTAGTGCGTATGGATATCAGCCAGTGCCTGGGGGCGCTCGTAGACGACCACCCGGTCACTGATCGGTGCATCTCTCATCATGAGTCTCTTCTCCTCTCAGCGGATCGCTACCGGATAAACGTCTTCGATGGCCGTCAGGATCTCGTCAGGCATGGGGACCATACCGCCCATCCGCCCGTAGAAATCAACCGGGGCACTCGTGCCAACCGCCAGCCGGACATCTTCCAGCATCTGACCGGCGTTCATCTCCACCACCAGAATGCCGCTGACCTGTTGGGCCAGTTCGGCGATGCGCTCGGTGGGGAAGGGGAACAGGCTCTGCGGGCGCAGCAGCCCGACGTTCAGGCCCTTCGCGCGGGCCTCTTCCACGGCGGAGTAGGCCACGCGGCCCGCCGTGCCAAACCCGATCACGAGCAGGTCGGCGTCCTCGGTGTCCGTCTCGACCCAGCGCTGTTCGGCGGTGCGGATGGTCGCAATGCGAGCCTGCACGCGCTGGTTGTAGGCCTCCATCTCCTCACCTTTGAGGTAGATCGAGGTGATCACGTTCTTCTCGCGGCCCGCTTTGCCGGTCAGGGCCCAGTCGGGGCGGGCGGTGCGCAGCGGGCGCATCGCGGGCAGTTCGGCCGGTTCCATCATCTGCCCGATCTGCCCGTCCGCCGCGACGATCACGAGGTGGCGGTACTTCTCGGCCAGGTCAAAGGCCAGCACGGTGAAGTCGATGGCTTCCTGCACGGAAGCGGGTGCCAGCACGATGGGCCGGTAGTCGCCGTGGCCCGCCGAGCGGGTGATCTGGAAGTAGTCGCCTTGGCTGGGCAGGATGTTGCCCAGGCCCGGCCCGCCGCGCATGATATCCACCAGCACGCAGGGTATATCGGACCCGGCAATGTACGAGAGCCCTTCTTGCATCAGGCTGATGCCCGGGCTGGACGAGGAGGTCATCACGCGGACGCCGGCGCAGGCCGCGCCGTAGACCATATTAATCGCCGCGACCTCACTTTCCGCCTGTACGAACGGGCGGTCGAGCTCCACCATGCGCCGCGAGAGGTGCTCCAACAGCTCCGTCTGCGGGGTGATCGGGTAGCCGAAATACGCTTCCAGCCCGACCCGGATGGCGGCTTCAGCAATGGCCACGTTGCCTTTGAGCATTTCCATCAGTGGTCTCCTTTCAGCGGGCCGGGATCGGGTCGCGGTATACCGTTATACACACGTCCGGGCAGATCACCGCGCACTGCGCGCACCCGGTGCACAGTTCGTCCGGGTCTTGCAGCAGGGCGGGATGATAGCCCTTCGCGTTGAGCGTGTCATTGTCCATGACCAGCACGTCTTTAGGGCATACGCCGGTACACAGCTCGCAGCCCTTGCAGCGGTCTTGGTCAATGGTGATCGTGCCTTTTACCATTATCTGCCTTCTCCGGTGAGATTGGACTATTTGCCCTCATCATAATCTAGGAAATTGCGCCCCGATAGTGGCAATCCTCACAAGTTCGCTGCCGGTTGTCATATGTGGTCGGGTGGAGGGGGTGCCGAGACCGTGAGGGTATTGTTATACGCCTCGCTTGACCATTCTCATTTTTTAGAATACACTACGGGCAAACCATTATCAAAGTTGGGAATGGCATGCCCAAAGCTGATTTGCTTTTACACCCTGTCCGGCTGCGCATTGCAACCGAACTCGCTAACCGCACACTGACCCCCGCGCAGTTAGGTGCGGCCCTGCCTGATGTGGCGCAGGCCACACTCTACCGCCACATCAACCTGCTGTTGGAGGGCGGGCTGATCGAGGTCGCCGGGGAAACACCAGTCAACGGCGCGCTTGAACGCTCCTACCGGCTTGCACAGGGTGCGGGCACCCTCACACCGGAGGAGCTTCACGGTGCCACCCGCGGGGAACACGTGCGCTACTTCACTATCTTTGCCGCCAGCCTGATCGAAGCCTTCACCCGCTATGTGCAACACACCGAGCCGGGCACTGTCGGGCAGGACGGCATGAGCTACAACCGCGCCACCCTCTATCTGAACGCGCAGGAGCGCGCCGATTTTCAGCGTGAGGTGGTGGGCCTGGTTGAGCGCTACCTATCCCTGCCGCCCGCACCCGACCGGGAGCGCTTTACTCTTGCATCCATTGTTATTCCAGACGAAAGAGAGAAATCAACATGAACGTACAAACCTATGGCCAGTCGACTAACCCGGCTATCATGTTTCTGCACGGCGCCGGGGTCAGCAGTTGGATGTGGACCGAGCAGATCGAAGCGCTGTGTGACTCGTTCTACTGCGTCACCGTTGATCTGCCCGGCAGCGGTGAAAGCTACCAGACGGAGTGGATCTCGTTTGAACATACCGCCGATCAACTCGCCCAGATCATCAGTGAGCGCATACCGGGCGGCGAGGCACATGTGGTTGGCCTGTCATTGGGGGGCTATACAGCACTCTTTTTGCTGGCGAGGCACCCCGAACGGGTGCAGTCGATGATCGTCAGCGGCGTGACCTCGCAGCCCTTCCCTAACCAATGGCTGTACCGTCCGCTGTTGAATGTGGTTGCCGCCATCAGCAAGTGGGACCCGGTGATCGCCCTCAACGCCCGGATGATGCACCTGCCCGCTGACATCATGCCCGTCTACAAACGTGACAGCAAACGCGCTTCATCGGAGATGCTCAAACGGGTATATGACACGCTCTTTGAGTTCACCCTGCCCGATCCACTCTACGAGTTGTCGCACCGGGTGCTGGCCGTAGCAGGTGACAAAGAAGCCGCCCTCGTCCGGGATGGGCTGCCCGCCTTCAACAGGCTGCCCAATGGCACCGCCTACCTTGCACCGGATGCCCGCCACGGTTGGAGCAGCGAACACCCGGCACTGTTCACAGCAATGATACGGGCATGGGTCACAGACAGACCACTGCCCGCAGAACTGCTCGCTCATGAATAGGTATGTAGATCGCCTACTGCCGCCCGGAACCAAACGGTCGGCCTGCCTGAGCAGCCAGCTCGTCGCTCAGGCAGGCGGGGGGCGGCGGACGGGTTATACGGCAGCGCCGCAGTGGCGGCAGAACCTGTCATCGGAGCTGATGCGCTCGCCGCACTGGGTGCAGAACACGCTGCGTGATGCATCCTGGCGGGAGGCGGTGGGCTGCGGTGTGTGACGCCGGCGACCGCCCATCCCGATGCTTTCCAGCGCGGCCCGCGGCCCACCCTGAGTAACAACGTAGATGCCCGCCGCGGCCAACAGGCCCACGCCCACCACCAGCGCGATCACCGTTGGCGTGGAAAGGCCCCCGCTGCCGGTGGTTGTCGTGGGCGGGGCAATCTGCGGCTCCGCGGCGGACTCGGCCCCCGACTGCACGGCGAGGGTATCCACGACGAGGTCATCACTGGGGCGTGTGTAAGCGAAGCTCAGCGCGAAGGGATCGCCGGGCTGTAGGCCCTGCGTGCTGCCCTCGGCAACCGTCAGGCCTGCGTTGTTGACGGTCGTCACCGCTGGGGCCGGATCAGCCTGGAAGGTGCTGGCCTCCGGCGGCTGCTGGATGCTCCAAATCAACTCATTGGTGGGGTAGTCCGCGGTGTAGGTGAGGGCATAGCTGCGCTGCTGCTCGGCGTAGGCGAATGCCGGGTCGTAGAACTCGATGTGGAACAGGCCGGTTTGGGTTGTCATCTGCACCGTATTGCCTTCCACAGTGTAGTCGGCTTGCAGCAGACCCGCCGCGGCTGGATAGGCCACGGCATTCAGCTCAGCGGTCTGCGGTAGGGTGATGCTGAGCGTCAGCGGCAGGGTGACACCGCCGATCACCTGCCCGCTGTAGATGACCAACGCCTCGCGCCGGTCGTACTCCGGCCAGATCTCGATCACCATGCGGTTGAGGGTGATGGTCTCTTGTGCCTGGGCGCTGTTCGCCGATGCCAGAGCGGCGAGCGCTATAAGGATGGTGAGTATCTTCTTCATAATAGGATTCTCCTCCTGATAGATTGCGCTGGTCGCCTATTATCAATCAGACTGTGGGGGTACACAAAGTCAGGCTCTACCTGCTTCCTGCACGATGTGCACCAAGTGCCTGAGCTTCTCATCGGTGATGGGATAGAACGTGCGCACCGTGTGTTTGCGCCTGCCGTCGCGGACCGTAATCTGGATCGTTTGGTAAGCA
>JAADYX010000079.1 GCA_010092885.1 Chloroflexota bacterium
CGCGCCCAGAGACGTAAGCGATCTCGCGCCCCGGCAGTGTGGTAATCCACGCGGGCGAGAAATCCGGTTCGGGACTCACGGTTAGCGGGTAGGGCGCCTCGCTGCCATCCGAGCGCACGATGTACACGTCCAGGTTGCCGTTGTAGTAGGCCTCATAGGCCAGAAACTCACCGTCCGGGCTCCAGCTGGGTGCGGCCTCATAGACCAGGTCGAAGGTCAGCCGGTTGACTGTACCGTCGATCACGTTGAGAGTGTAGAGTTCCCAGTTGCCATCACGGCGAGACGAAAACGCGATCCGCGTGCCATCGGGTGACCAGACCGGATCGCGGTCATCGGCTGGGTCAGCAGTGAGGCGCACCGGCTCGGACTCGCCGGGCTCCAGCGCGAAGATGTCGGACTGACCGCCAACGTCCATGGCAAACAGCAGCGTGCCGCCGACATTGGTCAGCGGAACACCGGCTGGCTGGGGCACAGGTGCCGCGGGTGCAAGCGGCTGGTCGGCCAGCGGGGCGGGCTGTTCAGGCGCGCCGACATCCAGGATATTGAAGACCGGGCTGCTGCTGGCCTGAGCGCCCGTTGCCCAGAGAACAAGCAGCACCACCGCGGCCAGCAAGATAACGGTCACGCCGCTGAGCCGCTGAACCTGGGCCTCGGCCCGGCTGAGTGGATCGCGGTCACTGCGGAACTGGTCAACGATGCTGTCGCGTATGTTTTTGATGGAGGCGAGTACTGTCCGGCCCATCAGAAGGCTGAGCTTGACGAACAGGCGGCTGAGCCGCTCGGTGAGGCGCATCATTCGTAAGAGCATGCCGGGATGATAGCACGGGTGCTGCGGTTGCGAAAGTGAGGCGCACCACTACAATCAGGGAGGCGCAGCGCGCCCAGATTGGTTCTGATATCTACTAATATCGTGACTTACCCCATAAATGGAGCATTTCCGCCATGATCCGACGCCTTCTCACCCTGCTGTTGACCCTGTTGTCATTGGTCGTCCTATCACCGTATACCGGCCATGCACAGACTGCGACACAGGCCGCCTCGCACACGGTCGTCTGGGGCGATACCCTGGCCTCCATCGGACGGCGGTACGGTGTGAGCGTTGATGCCATTCTGGCGGCAAACAATCTGGCGTCCGCTGATCAGATATACGCCGGGCAGCAGCTGGTCATTCCCGGCGGATCCGCCCCTCAGCCCAGCATAGACGGTGTGCACGTGGTGCAGGCAGGCGACACGCTGTTCAGTATCAGCCAGCAGTATGGCGTTCCGGTCGAGGCATTGGTGGCCACGAACGGCCTGGCTTCCTCAGCGCAGATCTTCACCGGCCAGCGGCTAAGTGTCTCCGCGCAGGGGGCCGCCGCACCGGTCGATCCCACGCGGACTCACACAGTGCAGGCGGGCGAGACGCTCTTCAGCATCGGGCAGCGCTACGGTGTCGCGGTGGATGCTCTGGTCCGCACGAATAACCTGCTGAGCGCCTCGAGCATTTATGCTGGTCAGGTTCTCGCCCTGCCAGGGACGGCAGCGCCACCGGCAAACTCACCCGGCTATACGCCGTCCGCTGCCAGCAGCTCCCATGTCGTGGCGGCGGGTGAGACGCTGACGGCCATCGCGAACCGGTATGGTATCTCTGTATGGGCACTGGCCCAGACGAACAACATCGCCAATCCGTCGGCTATTCAGAGCGGTCAGGTCCTCACCGTTCCGGATGTGGGTTCGCTCAACCCGCCTGCTGCCGCACAGCCGTCCGCGGGAGCGGCAGCAGGCAAGCGCATCATCGTGGATGTCTCTGACCAGCGCACGTATCTGTATGTGAACAACACGCTGCAGCGGACTCTGATCAACAGCACGGGGCTGCCGGGCGCCGATACATGGCGCGGGGAGTTCGCCATCCAGAACAAGATCCCCAATGCGTACGCTTCCACGTGGGACCTGCAAATGCCGTACTGGCTGGGCTTTTACTGGGCGGGCCCGCTGCAAAACGGCTTCCACGCGCTGCCGATACTCTCCAACGGGCTGCGCCTGTGGGAAAATCTGCTGGGACAGCCCGCTTCCTACGGATGTGTGATCCACAGCGAGGCAGATGCCCGGCTGCTGTACAATTGGGCTGAGATCGGCACGCCCGTGACTGTCCGGGATTGACCGGACGGCATGTTTGTGGTATCTGTCACATTGACATCAAGGGAGGCGAGACATATAATCCCATGTCGCGGTACAATTTGGTAAGAAAACGGTTGCAATAAGGAGCATTCCGGTGAGTGAAGAGAAGATCCCCATTTCAGAAATTGAGCCAAAGCAGAAGCTTGAGGCGGTCGTCAAGAAAGTTGACTTGATGGGCGCTTTGCTTTTCGCTGGTGGGCACCCTGCCCTGCTGCATATCTCTCAGGTGGATGGCGGCAGCAAGAAGAAGCAGGTTGAAAACGTCTCTGATGTATTGACGGTTGGCCAGGAACTGCCCGTATGGGTGCTGGAAGTCGATACGGAGAAGGAAAGCCTGCTGGTATCGATGTTTAAGCCACCGGCGGTCGATTGGAACGAGATCACCACGGGCGATGTTTTCCAGGGCACGGTGGTTCGCCTGAAGAAATACGGCGCTTTCATCGATATTGGTGCGGAACGGCCTGGCCTTGTGCACGTCAGCGAGATGTCAACCGACTATGTGGAGCATCCTAAGGATGTGGTCAGCCGCGGCGATCAGGTTGAGGTGCAGGTGATCGGTCTGGATCGTGAGAAGAACCAGATTGACCTCAGCATGAAGGCCCTGCAGGCTGAGGAAGAGCCTCAGGTTGACTACCGGTACGAGGAAGAAGATGAAGACCGCAGCGATGAGGAAAGCCTGCCGACGGCTATGGCTGTGGCAATGCAGCGGGCGCTGAACCAGTCCAACGAGGGCAAAGAGCGCAGCGGCAAAGACAAAAACAGCAAGAAAAGCCGCCAGGAACTTGATGATCTGCTCCGGCAGACGTTGGAGCGCCACAAGAGTTGACGTCAGCCGTCCGCCGGGGCGGTTATCTCGATCTCCAGGAGGAGCGGCGGCTCGACCTCCGTCCCGTCCGGGAGCTCGATCATCCACTCAACCGGTGTTGGCCCGCCCAGACCTGCGGGCACCGTGATCGCTAAAACTAGTTCAACGGCCTCGTCTGGCATGAGGTCGGCAGCCAGTTCGACCTCTTCCCCGCTTATCTCATCGCTGATGAGATCGAATTGTGTGCCAGCAGGAATAGCGCAGCTCCCCGTGTTGGTGATGACAACCCGTGCATCCAATGTTGTGCCGGCTTCGATCTGTGCACCGTCAGCAGGCGTTTGCGAATTAACCAGGTAGCTGTACGTGCATACAATGGCAGTTGGCTCCGGGGTAGCGGTTGACGTTGGTGTCGGCTGCGCGGTTTGCAGAGCCGCGATCGTCTGTTGGATGTCGACAGCGGCCAGCGTTGGGTCAGCCGTAGGCGTGGGCGCATCCGGCAGGATAACGGTAACAGGCGGGAGCGCCTGGGCGCGCCCACCAAAGCCAGGAACAACGTCATCAAGCAGGCCATTGTAAGCTGTGTAAATGCCGCTGCCCAGCGCGATGATCGCGAGAAACACCGCAGCAACAAACCCCAAACAGCCGGTCCGGCGCGGTGCTACCTCCGGTTGCTGCGCCAGTGAATCGCGCAGATCCTGTGTTTGGCTGCCCTCACGCAGCTCGCGCAGCTCGGGCGGAACTTCCAGGATGAGTGTTGTAGCGATATCCAAATTGCCGAGGTGCATCGCCATCTCGCGGACGTTCTGATAGCGGTTCTCAGGCGATTTGGCCAGGGACTTGTAGATAACACGCTCAAGCCCTTCCGGGATCTTGGGGTTACGTTCAGACGGCGGTGGCAGTGGATCGTTGACGTGTTTGAGCACAATCGCTATGGGCGTTTCAGCCTGGTAGGGCACGTCTCCGGTCACAAGGTGGTAGAGCAGCACACCAAGCGAATAGATATCAGCGCGGTGGTCGCCAGATTGGCCCAGCCCCTGCTCAGGTGCCATATAGGCGGGCGTGCCCACCATCGAGCCGGATGTGGTCATGCTGGGTCCGGTGACGATGCGGGCAATGCCGAAATCGGTGAGGACCACACGACCGTCTGAGTCGAAGATCACATTGGCGGGCTTGATGTCGCGGTGGATCATGCCGCGGTCATGGGCGTAGGCGAGCGCATGCGCCAAGTCCCGGGTGATCTTGATCGCCTCGGGGATGGACATGATCTTCTTGCTGGCATCAAGCCCTAGCAGCCGGGTGCGCAGCGTCTGGCCATCGATGAACTCCATGACCATATAATAGAGTTCGCGCTGCGGATCGAAGTCAAAATCGTAGACCTGAACAATGTTCGGGTGGCGCAGCTGCGCGACATTGCGGGCCTCGCGCTCAAAGCGGTTCTTGAACTCCGGATCCTCACCTAAAAAGGGGTGCAGGACCTTGATGGCCACAAAGCGATCGAGGGACGTTTGGCGCGCCTTATAGACTTCCGCCATGCCGCCGCGCCCCACGCGATCGATTATCTCATAGCGACCAAGGCGCTTGCCGATAACACTGTCGTCAGCCACTGGACCCCCGTTCTGGTATTTCAAAGGTCTCGGTCAAGGTGTGTTGGATCTCGCCGGGCTCGTAGAAGAGCTCTGCACTCAGGGTATACACGCCGGACGGCTCCGGTTCGCGAATATGCAGCGTGAGGGCGAAGGTGCGGTGCATCGTCTCGATGATGCTCATTGAGCCAACAGGCTGCTCGGCTGCATTGTGGGCACTGATCTCGACATTGGGCCGATCCTGCGGTGTAAATGGCGTGACCTCAACGGTAACGCGCACCCGTCGCTCGTCAATGGGATCCGCTGTGAGCGAAACGATCGCCATTTCGTCACGCGGGCGTGGTGACATCTCAGGCTCGCTGAAGAAATTAATGTCCATGTTTATTCCTCATAGACATACGTGGCCTCAGTGTAGAGGCGCACCTGGCGTTGCGCAAATTTCGTATGGATTTCGTTATGGAGCTGTTTGTTTTTCTCAGCGAGCGGCATGTCTGCACGCAGCAGGTCCATCGGGACGTTAACGCGCAGTGCACGGCCCTGCACAATGTGCCGAGTTACGCCCGCAGGCGCAAAAACGTTGAGTGTAATTATGCGACGCACGTCATCCGGAGTGAAGTGCATGTAGCGTACCACCGCAGTCCAATCGGGGAAGGCATCGTTGATGTCTTGTTCGGCATTTGACCCCGATCGGTTGAGCCGCCCCACCCCGATGAGTGTCTCCACGAGCGTGCGCAGCGCTTCAATGCGGGCGGTGTATGTGCCACTAGCTGAGCGCAGGTAAAGTGTACGGCCATCCCTTAATGTTAAGACGGCCACGTCCGGGTTGGAGGGAGCCGTCCGCATGAAGAGGTTTGGGATGGCGGCAACCGTATCGTAGACTTCAGCAGCTGGCACGTCTGCAATAACGTGGGTCCACGTCGAGAGGGAGACATGCGGCGAGTCATAGTCGACGACCTGGGCAAAGGCATGTGGAATGCTCAGGTGCTGTAAGGCACCGTGCCGGTTGGTGCCATCGAGGAGGATGTAACCATCCTCATGCGGTGTGATGATGATCGGGTTGCGGATGAAGCCATCATGCACGAGTGCCTCGCTGAGCGGTTTGGCACGCTGGCTGTCACCGGCCTCATGCGGTGTGATGGCCGCAACGGGCACGATACGCAAATCAGGAACGGGGACCGTCGCCTGGGTCATTGGCTGCTGTTCTCCGTGTAGCGCGCGGCGGTGCGGCGAGCCTCTTCGCCGATGTCGTGGCGCAGATAGGCCGGTTTGAGTACTTCAACCTCGGCCCCCCAACTGCGGATCCAGGGGCGCATTTCAACCGGTTCAGCGATGCGGACGGCGAGATCGACACCGCCATCAGGCCGGTCGGTGATGGTTTGCGACGGGTGCCAGATCCGTTCACGGATGTAGGCAGCCACTTTGGGTGAAAAGCGCAGCACAATGTCCTCCAAATCGTCGCCAGCCATGATGCCCCATGCGTCCGCAAGATGTGTGCGTGGGTCAAAGCTGGCTGGAATATCGTAGGTATCGGGCAGGCGGTCGGCACGCTCAACGCGCTCAAGCTTAAACGTGCGGATGTCACTGGCCCAATCGTCAAAGCCGATAACGTACAACCCTCCGCTGGCGGACGGCTCAACAGTATACGGTGCGATATCACGCGGGCGCACGTTTCCGCTGCGGGGTGAGCGATACCACAGCCGGACTTTGGCACCTTCCGCCCAACAGATTGTAACAACCTCCAGAACATCGACGAAAGCCGGATTCACCGGCTGCTCGCTAATGGCCTCCGCGGTGCGGTTGATGTAGTCAGAGAGCGGATCAGGGAACGCCGTTGCCAGTTTGTGCAGCGCGGACACAATATGCGGATTGCGCTCGTCAGCATGGCGGGCGAGCAGCCGCGCGGCGATATAGAGAGCGACGGCCTCACTGAACCGCAGTCGCACAGTGGCCAAGTATTGGTCGCGGATGATGCCATATTTGCCATCGGCCTGCCAGATAGGCACGCCGGTATCGTCCAGGACTTCGAGATCGCGATAGATCGTGCGCCGGTTGACGCCGCAGTGCTCGGCGATCTCAGTAACGCGCAGGCCGTGCGGATTGCGAAACAGCAGGTGTTCGATCTGGCGGAGGCGGGCGGCACGGCTTATGGAACGGCTCACGGCGAGGCCTCCCAGTTGGGCAGCGAGGTCTGCAAGCGCCCGTCCTGATACCAATAGCGGGCAAAGAATGGGGGTTTGTCATCCTCAGCAAGAACGAGCTCGAGCAGATACGGCAGATCTTCGACGAGCGCATCGGCGGGCACTGCACCCCAATCGACCCATTCGGGCGTGCCCTCTGCTGACGGCGTGAGGTCGTGCTGATTGGTCCATGCCGTGAACACGAACATCAGGATATCGGCGTTATTATCGCCCAGCGTTATGGTGATCACGGCGCGCAGCCGGAGGTTGTCGACAGCCGTCAGCGAGACCTCCTCAGCGAGTTCGCGATAGGCGGCCTCCTCGGGAGTCTCGCCTGCTTCCACATGCCCCCCTACTCCATTGTACAGGTTGGCCCACAGACGCTTGTTTGGTGCGCCGCGCAGCAGCAAGAGGCGATCGGCATTGCGCACGAAAACGAGCACACGGGCGATATACTGCTGGCGAACGGTGCCGATTTTTTGTGGATTCATGTACAATGTCTATGCTCTGCGTACAGAAAAGGAAGGTCTATGAAACGCCTAGCTATTGTAGCCTGTGTGCTTGCTTTTGTCGTCTTTGCACCGCGAGCCGATGCCCAAGTGCGGACATTGAACTGGCAGCGCTGGGATGTGACAATTGACATCAATACTGATGGCTCGCTTGACGTGCGGGAAGAATACGAACTTGAGTTTGTAGGCGGCGACTTCACATTTGGGACGGCTGAGATCGAGATCAACCAGCTGGATGCGATTGAAGACGTGCGCGTCAGCGATACAAACCGCGCCTATCAGCAGACGGCGAGCGAAGAGCCGTTTACCTACGAGGTTGAGCGCGGCGGCGGCCAGTATACGATCACTTGGTACTATCCGCCCAGCCGGGATATGGCACGTACGTTCATTCTCGAGTACCGGGTGATTGGTGCCGTGATCATTGACGACTCGCGCCTGTTTGGCGATCAGGAGGTAGAACCGGGCGACCGGCTGCGGTGGACGGCGATCCGCGACCATGCAGTGCCGATTGCATCGAGCGCGATCGTGGTTACTACGCCACCCGGCGCGGCCATCGATACCACGATTGTGCCCCCTCTGGTAGATGGTGTCAGCAGTGCGACTGTCGATGTGACGGACAACCGGCTGGCGGTTTCACTCGGGCGGATTCCTACCGGGCAGTCCATCGGTGTGGCGCTGCGTTGGGAGCACGGCGCGATCACCGGTGAGCCGCCCTCCTGGCAGGAGTCGTTCATCCGCGAGCGTGCAGCGAGTGCGCGCCTCGCTGCGATCCAACCCGTGCTCAACTTGCTGTTTATTGTGTTGGGCGCGGGTGCCGCGTTCGCCGGTGTGGTTGGTGCGTATTCGCTGTGGTTTGTGCGCGGGCGCGACCCGAAAGTTGAGGCGGTACCCGTGTACCTGACCTCCCCACCCTCCGACCTGCCGCCTGGTGTCGCGGGGACGCTGGTTGATGAGAAGGTTGACATTGAGGATATCATTGCCACCCTGATTGACCTCGCCCGGCGCGGTGTCCTCATCATGCGGGAAGAGGAAAAGGCGGGATTCGGCTCGAAGAAGCGCACGTTCACCTTTGAGAAAGTTGAGGATCACGGCGTTACCCTGGCCGATTACGAGAAGGAATTGGTGCGGTCAGTTTTTGGCAGGCGCGACAGCGTCGCGCTGGACGCACTTCAAGACAAGTTTTACACTGCCGTCCCGAAGATCGAGGATAAGATCTATGACGAGACGGTTGAGCGCGGGTTCTTCCTCAAGAGCCCTGATGCGGTACGAACCCGGTGGCGGGGACTTGGTGGTGCTGCTTTATTGGCGTCACTCGGTCTCGGGTTTCTGGTCTTGGTGGTGATTCCACCGGCATTTGGCGCGCTGGCGTGTATCTTCGGTGGTTTGGCGATCGCATCCATCGCGCTTATTGCAGCAGGTGGTGCGATGCCTGTCAAGACGCGGGACGGCGCACTTGAAGCAGCAAAGTGGAACGCATTCAAAGAGTATCTGCGCAACATTGAGAAGTATACGGACATCGAGCAGGCTGGCGAAGCATTTGAGGCATATCTCGCGTATGCGGTCGCGTTTGGCATTGAGAAGCCGTTCATCCGGAAGTTTGCTGAGATCGAGACGACTCCCATCCCTGCCTGGTATTTTCCGGTTCGGCCGTTTCCGGCGGGCAGAACTGCGACCACTGGCGGTGGTCTGGGCGGGTCACCGGGTGGCGGCACCGGCAGCCTGGTCGGGGGATTGAACAGCATCTCGACTGGCCTGGTCACCATGTTGAACAGCACAGCACGGACGTTTACGAGTGTGCCGAGTTCCTCCGGTTCGACGGGTGGATTCAGTTCTGGCGGGTTCAGTGGGGGTGGGTTCAGTGGTGGCGGAAGCACAGGATTCGGATAGGAGAATGCGGGTATGAGTCGAGCAGCTGGTCTGGGTCTGGTGGGGATAGGCCTTCTGATTGGGATATTGGGGTCAGTTTTTCTTTTTGTCAGCATGTCTGGTGGTGGACTCACAGCGGGTGGATTGGTGGTTGGCCTTGGTCTGCTGTTGATCGTGGTTGTGCCGCTGGTCGGATTTGGGAGTGTGGTGTTCGTGCGGGGCGTGCGCGACCAGCAGGTTGACGTGAGCCGTCAGCAGGACTCTGAAGAGCTGCGAACCATCCTTGATATGGTGGAAACGCGTGGGCAGGTCACACTGAGCGATGTGATCATTGAGTTGGATGCCGACCGGGAGACGGTTCATCAGCATGTGTACCGGTTGGTGGGCATGGGGTTGTTCACGGGCTATGTCAACTGGGATGAGGGCACGTTGTACTCAGCGGAGGCCTCACAACTACGCGATCTAAATCAGTGCTATAATTGTGGCGGCTCGATTGAGATCGCGGGTAAGGGTGTGTTCCAATGCCCGTACTGCGGCACCGAGTACTTCTTGTCCAAGTAATCAGCATCAGTGAAAGGGAATATGATGGCAGCAGACTTTTACCAGCGCATCACCGAGATGCAGGGCGGCGTGGAGGACCTTATCCGCAAGGTGCCTGGCGTCAAGGAACTGCTGGAGCGCTCCGACCTGCGTGCGGCAGACGACCTGCTCCGACAGCAGCTCGCGAGCCAGCTTGAGCAGCAGATGACCCGCTTCGATTCGATCAAGCAGCAGGTGATGGATGCTGCTGGCCTGGAACATATGGAACGTGTGCAGACGGTTGATACCAAAATGCGTGCCTTCATCAACCGGATTGAGGCCGCTGCGGATGGCTACGCGGGCGTGTTCGGGAAGGTCAAGGTGAACTCAGATGCGTTGGAACGTGTGTATGCGTTCGACAATGCACTGTTCCTGTATGTGGATCAGTTTGCGACCGGGCTCACCGCACTGGAAGCGGCAGCCAACGACTCGGAGGGTGACATCGGGAGCATCCTGCGGCAGCTCAATGACCTTGCAACGGAAGCCAACAGTGTGTTCTCACAGCGTGTTGAGGCGCTGCAGGGCATACAAAACGATGCGGTATAACCGAAAGGGAGCATAAAGAACCATGGCACGAGTATTTGACATCATAGAACACCCGAATGTGGCACGCGAGGAACTGTCCTACCGTGAGCCACAGGGCGGCAGCGGCGATTTTCGCATCGGCTCACAGCTGATTGTCCGCGAGAACCAAGCGGCTGTGTTTGTCCGTGACGGCAAGGCGCTGGACACCTTCCGCGCCGGGCGTCACACTATCACGACCGCGAACATTCCGCTGCTCGTTGATCTGGTTGGCAAGGCATTCAGTGGGAACACACCGTTCAAGGCGGAAGTGTACTTCATCAATACCGCGGATTTCCCGGCAGTTGGGTGGGGCACGACGCAACCACTCGCGCTTGAGACGCCTGGTAAGGGTCTCGGATGGCTGCTGCTGCAGGGGCATGGTGTGATGGACGTAAAGATTGCCGACCCGCAGCGCTTCGCGACACAGTACGGCATCGGCAAAGCTGTGGTGCGCCTCAGCGACATCAAGGACCGGCTGCTGACCATGGTGCTGGGCGAAGTGCAGGATATCATTGCGACGCATGCGCCGGGCGACTATATGGGTCTGAACCGGTTGATGGGCGAGATCGAGGCCGCGGCGCTGGCGCAGCTGCGGGCCAAGTTTGACCTGGTCGGCCTGCTGCTGAAGGCATTCGAGATCAAGCAGCTTACCCCGTCGACCACGTCGGCGGAAGATCTGCGCAATATGGGTTTGCTGGATATCGCGACGTACCAGCAGCTGCAGGCGGCCGACGCGCTGCGGGACGCTGCTCGCAACGAGGGCGGTGGTGCGGCTGGTACCGGTGTGGGCCTGGGTGCTGGTGTAGGCCTCGGGCAGATGATGGCGGGCATGTTCTCACAACAGCAGCAGCAGCCCGCTCAGCCTGCACAGCCACAGCAGCCTGCACCGAGCAGCGCGCGGAGCAATCCAACCACGCCGGCTGAGATCCGCTCACTGCTGGACAACCTGGATATGCGTCTGGCGAACGGTGAGATCAGCGAGAAAGCGTATGACCGCCTGTACGAAAAGTGGCAGGCACGTCTGGAAGAAGCAGGCGGGTAATTCACCCCCCTACTCCACGAGACCGGTGTCGATCAGGCACCGGTTTCGTCGTTTTTGAGGCGCTTCGCAATGGGTAGGTAACGGCGTGTCGTGGATTGATCAGCGTGGCGTGCGAGGGCACCGGTCGTGTCGAGGTCGCCGGTTTCGAGGAGTGTGGTCAGCACAAAGTAGTGCCGGAACGTCTGCGGACTGATGGATATATCCTCCTCGCGCAGACGGCGTTTCTGGTCGGCGTTCAGCGCAGAGTCGACCCACTCATTGACGATGTTGTTGCCTGTCCAGCGACTGATGGCGAGCACTTTGCTGCCAGCGCGTTTGTCGTGGCGTGCAAAAAGCGGCAGGTCCTCAGGCGGCAGGGTTTGGTCGGAGTCCAGTTTGCTGCGCAGCGTGAGGTAGCTGCTGGCGACCCGTGTGGTTGTGGACGAGAGTGGCAGGCGTGTGCGATCCGGGAGGACGAGCTGTTCATCGTCCGGAGAAAAATCGCGCACCCGCAGGCGCGACATCTCGGATACACGCAGACCTGTGTCGGCGAGCATGAGGATATAGGCCTTGTCGCGGAACTGGCGTAGATCGTCACGGGAGGGGTCGGTGCTTGACTGCGTTGGCAGGGCGACCATGGTTGCGTAGTCCAGAATCGTGTCGAGAATGTCCAATGGCAGGTTCGGTTCGTGATGCTGCTTTGGGCGGCGGGCGGCATCAAGCTGGGCTGCCAGGTCGGCGGCGTGGAGATCGTTATCGGCCCTTTTTTCAACATACCGCATGAAGTGCAGGACTGCGCGGGAGTAGAGATGCTCTGTTTCGACGCTGTAATTTTCTTGCAGGTAATTCAGGAAGCCAAGCAGCACGTCCGCGGTCAGATCATCAAGGGGTAGAGGCCGGAGGTCCTCCTCAATGAGATAGGTGCGAAAGAGGTTGAGGCCCTGCCGGTAGGCGGTTTGCGTCCGATCAGACAGGCCGGTGTGCAGTGTACGCAGGTAGGTTTGGATGTGTGTTTCAACGGTCATATGTGACCCCTTTGCCGCGGGACTTCGTGTAGCATAGGTGACAGTTCAAGAAAAATTCAAACAGAGAGATAGAATGTTCCAGGATCCTGATGACTACACGAAGTCATTCCTGCCGGAATCGGTCATAGATCGCGGCGTGACGAGGTCGCATCAATCCGGTAAGGTGCATGCTATCCGCGTCTGCCTGCTCATCCTCAACGTGCGCCAGGTCGTAGAACAGCGAGATCATATCCGCCTGAGTGTACGGTATTGCAACTTGAACGCGAACCATACTGCTCATCAGCTCGGCCTCTATCGCTGTCAACAGATCGGGCAGGCCCTCACCCGTCACTGCAGACACAAGCACGCCTTCGGGATAGTGATCGATGAGCGCATTTAGCCCCTTGGGCTCGGTGTTGTCGAGGCGATCAGCCTTGTTGAACACAGGTACCATGGAAAGCTGCTCAATGCCGAGATCGTGGCGCAACGTGTTTTCTACCGAGATGGCCTGCTCCAAAGCAAACGGGTGTGAGATGTCGATCACGTGGACGAGCAAATCGGCCTCCACGACTTCCTCGAGTGTGGCACGGAACGCGGCAACCACGTTATGCGGCAGTTTCTGGATAAACCCCACGGTATCTGTCTCTTATACACATCTGACGCTGCCGACGAAGGC